>NTKA01000034.1 GCA_002456975.1 Halieaceae bacterium MED-G27 | reverse complement strand
GCACCTGAGTACCTGAGTACCTGAGTACCTGAGTACCTGAGCCCCCAATTATTTTTACCGACAGCTCTCGGTATTATTGCTCGATGTCACTCTGGTGATGAATGGGTCGAGGTTGACAGCACGGTGTTTCAGCGTAATCAAGATCTGCACTCGAGCCCCGTGAGTAGCGTATTGATGGGCCAGCATTGCAATTCACCCCACCAGAGCAGAGACTCTTACCCATCCGCAGAGAGAAGGGGCGTTCCGTGTTTGCAAAATTTGGACCCATCATTATGGGTATACCGCTACTGTTAATCGGGCTGGCGTGGGTTTTCGACCCCGCTACCGCGGCCCAGTTAGTGCAGAGCGAACTTCAGTCGGGCACGGCACTCTCAACCCAAATTGGTGACAGTGTTGCGTTCTTTCTTGGTGCGGGTTATTTGCTGATTGCGGGCGGATTCAAACGGGATCGATCCATGGTGTTAATCGGCGGCTGTTTGGTTGGGCTGGTAGCTCCGGCGCGCGTGCTAGCAGCGACAGCCCATGGCGGTGCGCTCACCCTTGATCTGATAGTGATCGAGCTAATCACTCTGACGGTTGCGGTGCTCGCAGCGCGTTCAATGACGGATTAAATGACCCTGTCTTGGGGATAGGCGGTTATGGGAATATTATCGGCTGGTGTGTTGCTATGGTCCGGCGCTCATCCGTTAAAGCGACTGTTGCCGACACAGCGAGAAGCTCTTGGGTCGGCGGGGCAGCTTGTGATTACCGTATTACTGGTAGCCTCGTTAGTGCTCATGATCAGCGGTTACAGGAGCGCTGATAGCTCGATATTGTGGGTGTTGAGCGGTGATCATTACTGGGCTGTAGCGCCCCTGTTATCACTGCCGTTTTACCTGTTCGCCGCCGATATTTGTAAATCAAAGTTACTGCTAGTGGTGCCGCATCCTCAGCTGACTGCTGTGATGGTGTGGGCCGCAGGGCATCTCCTGGTCAATGGCGACGTCGCATCCATGTTGCTATTCGGCGGCCTATTCGCTTGGGCCGTTATCCAGCTCTGGTTGATTGTTCGGCAGGATGCGGCGCCCGATAGGTCCAGAATACGCAATGGTTATCTGATCGAGGCGGCGGCATTGGCTCTTGGCGTAGTGCTGTACTTAGGCGCAGGTTGGGCGCATGGCTACTTTGGATACCCGGTCCTTGTCTGGGGCTAATACTAATGGTTTGAATGATGAGTTCATTCGATCCTCATTGGATGCACTGGCTCGAGAGCATGTCAGAGTCCAGCGTGCACTCGACCGGGTGGGTTATCCAGAGTCGAGGCAGCGCGATCAGGGGTTTGCGACGCTTGCTCGCATCGTGGTGGGACAGCAGGTATCAGTGGCTGCTGCCGCGTCGATTAACCGTAAACTGGAGGCATTACTGAATCATCAGGTCACTGCGGAAGCTGTGCTAGCGGCTACCGACTCAGATTTGCGATCGGTCGGCTTGTCGCGACAAAAGACTAGCTATCTGCAGTGTCTAGCGACGGCTGAAGCCACGGGGCAATTGCAGGTCGATTTATTACCCGACCGAACCGACGCTGAGGTGGTGGAAGCGATTACTGCGATTAAGGGGTTCGGCGAGTGGTCAGCACAGATGTATTTAATGTTCTCGCTAGGGCGCACTGATGTTTGGCCCGTCGGTGATCTGGCGGTGAGAGAGGGTCTAAGGCGCATTCTGGGCCTAGAGCAAAGACCCACTCTGGGCGAGTGCCGTCGTTTGGGTGAGCCCTATTCGCCCCATCGCAGTGCTTTTGCACTACTGTGTTGGCGGTTTTGCGATGCGGAGCCTCTTCAATGATGTCAGCAGCGATATCAGAGACCTTTTCAGATTGGGATCATCATTGCATGCGCCTTGCCCTTGATGCGGCTGAGCGAGCGGTAAAGCTCGGTGAGGTGCCGGTCGGTGCTTTGGTGGCTCGCGATGAGCAGGTGCTTGCGGTTGCTCACAACGCCGTCATCACCCAAATCGACCCTACGGGACACGCCGAGGTATTGGCGTTGCGTGAGGCCGCAGCAGTCGCAGGCAATTATCGACTACCCGGCGCTGCGCTCTACGTCACCTTGGAGCCTTGCACCATGTGTTGTGGCGCCTTGATTCATGCGCGCATCGAGCGGCTTGTCTTTGCGACCCCAGAGCCTAAGGCGGGTGCTGTGATTAGTACTTTGAAGGTGCTCGATAACCCGCAGTTGAACCATCGCGTATCGGTGCAACACGGCTTGGAACAGGACCGAGCATCTGCGCTGCTGTCAGACTTTTTTAGGGCCCGTCGTTAAGTTAGAGACTTGAGGGTTCCCAGCCTAGCAAAGTGGCGCCCTCGTCGAGCAGAGAGCTGATGTCGGTGGGAGGGGACGCAAAGTTTTGCGACAACTCCTGTAGCCGCAGCACCGCATAGTAGTGCCGAATATTGTCGACATAAGTCACCGCCTCCTCGCCACGAGCAAATCCGCGTCGCAAATTCGGATAAATATTGGGGTCTTGTAGCATCGGTAAATGCTCTCTTACGTCCTCCCAAATGTGTGGGTCTTTACCATGTCCCTCAGTGAGACGGCGCGCTTGTTCCAAATGAGCCATACCAACATTGTAGGCCGCCAATGCCATCCAGGTGCGGTCGGGTTCAGCGATATCGTTGGGCAGTCGGCCTCGTAACTGGTTGAGAAAACGGGCGCCGCCCCGAAGACTTTGCTTGGCATCGATTCGATTCGTGACACCGAGTTCCTTGGCAGTGCTCCGGGTCAACATCATCATACCCCGAACGCCTGTGGGTGACCTCGCTTTGGGATTCCAGTGCGACTCCTGATAGGCAATAGCTGCCAGCAGACGCCAGTCTATCCTGAACTCATTGGCGGTTTTTTCGATTAATGCCTGCCACTTGGGCAGTTTCGATTTGACTGACTGCTGAAAAGTGAAGGACTCGATTCGCGAAGCAAACTCGATATCGCCAAAGTACCGGTCTTCCAAACGGTTCAAAGCGCCACTCGCTATCTCGTTGCTCAAATACTGGTTGGCAAGCGCTTGCCATTCAGCGGCGCGATCAAGCAAGGGCATGTACCAAACCGTCTCCAGCTTATCGGAGAATTGGAACGCTTCGGCAGCTCTTGGATATAGCCTCTGCTGCATATCAAATTCGCCAGAGTCCAATATTGCGACATCAGCAGTTTCATCGACGATTGCTTCCAGTAGATTGCCGGTATCGCCGGAGTCAATTTCACGCCAGGTCAGACTTTCCTGGTCTTGTGCCAGCTGCTCGAGTACTGCGAGATGGTGGCTCCCTCGGAGGACTATCACATCTCTATCACTTAAATCTTGGGGGTTCCGAGGTCTAAACTCGCCGGCCTTATAGACGACTACCGGGTGTTGCTCGAGGTAGCTACTGGTCGCCAGGAACTCTGTGTCTCTGGCATCAGACCGAGTCAGTCCGGCGGCCGCGAGGTGGGCCTGGCCGCGCGCTAGAATGTCGAACACCTCCTCGATAGAAAATGCGACCTTGATTCGCAATGACATATCCAAGCTGTCGGCAAAGCCCTTGGCGAGCTCGTAGTCAAACCCGGCAGGTTTATCGGGCCCCAAATAGTAGGTCGTCGGGCCGTTACGAGTGACAACCACTAGCTCGCCACCGGGCTCGAAATCTCCCAGTACTGTGGGTCGCTCACAGGCGCTGAGACACAATAGAACGAGTAGAAAATAGGCTCTCATGTTGACTAGTGTAGCCCAGAGATGCGCTTTGGACATTCAAAGGTTGTGCTTGGCGATGTATCATAGACAGTCCGCACGGTAGGAAATTGGCATGTTGCTGCTCGCTGGGTCGCCTGCACTCTCAGATTCGCGATTTGAACTCCTCAAAACTCAACTCGTTTCAGTTGATCCCGCGCTTAGTTTGGAGCGCGCCTTCCTTGTCTATGCAGTCGACGCCGAGGGAGAGCCGGACCGAGAACAGCTGGCGAAATTACTACAACCGGGCACTGAGATGTATCCACGTGGTGACGAGCTTGCGCTTGATGACCTGATTGTCGTAGCGCCTCGGATTGGCACGATTTCTCCCTGGGCGAGCAAAGCAACCAACATTGCGCAGAACTGTGGATTTCCCGATGTGCGGCGCATAGAACGCGCCACGGTCTATCAGATTAAAAACAGTAGGGTCGTCGACAGTCGGTCATTGCATGCGGCGTTACACGACCGCATGGTGGAAGCGGTGTTCCCATCGCTGTCCAGTTTGGAGGCGTTATTTTCCGAAGTTGAGCCACGCCATATGACGACAGTAAATGTTGTGGGTGAAGGCAAGACAGCGCTAGTTGAAGCCAACACCAGACTAGGCTTGGCGCTTGCAGATGATGAAATCGACTACCTCGTCGATGCCTTTGTCGATCTCGATCGAAACCCCAGCGACACTGAACTCATGATGTTTGCGCAGGCCAATTCTGAGCACTGTCGTCACAAAATCTTTAATGCTTCGTGGACCATCGATGGCAGTGATCAGGATTGGTCACTGTTTGGAATGATTAAAAACACTTACCAGCAAGGTGGCGAAGGGGTGTTATCGGCTTATGCCGACAACGCGGCCGTGATTGACGGCCATCAAGCTGGGCGCTTTTATCCGGATCGCGAGTCTCAGGTATGGCGCTATCATCACGAGAAAATTTGTCTTTTGATGAAGGTGGAGACCCACAACCATCCAACGGCGATAGCACCTTTTGCGGGGGCGGGAACCGGCTCGGGTGGTGAGATTAGAGATGAAGGAGCGGTGGGTCGTGGCTCACGGCCCAAGGCTGGCTTGGTAGGATTTTCGGTATCACACCTCAATATTCCGGGTTACGAGCGAGCTTGGGAGACCGGCTACGGTAAGCCCGACCGAATCGTGACTCCGCTGCAAATTATGACCGATGGTCCGCTAGGCGCTGCCGCATTCAACAACGAGTTTGGGCGACCTAACCTAGCCGGCTACTTCCGTACCTTCGAGTCGATGACCGCGGGCGGTGTTCGCGGTTATCACAAGCCGATAATGATAGCCGGCGGCTTTGGTAATATTCGCGAGGATCACGTCGATAAGCCTCCGTTTGAAGCTGGCGCGAAGCTGGTGGTGCTGGGCGGGCCGGCCATGCTGATCGGGCTAGGCGGTGGTGCCGCTTCATCGATGGCGAGTGGCTCAAGTTCCGAGGACTTGGACTTTGCGTCGGTACAACGACAGAACCCCGAAATGCAACGTCGATGTCAGGAAGTGATCGACCGCTGCTGGGAGCTTGGCGACAACAACCCGATTGCATTTATCCACGACGTGGGTGCTGGGGGGCTGAGTAATGCCTTCCCGGAGCTAGTGCAAGACGGTGGCTGCGGCGGGCACTTTGAGTTGCGCGATGTGCCCAGCGATGAGCCTGGTATGAGTCCTTTGGAAATTTGGTGTAACGAGTCGCAAGAGCGTTACGTGATGGCCATCCAGCCGGAGCAGCTGGCTGTATTTGAGGCGATCTGCGCGCGCGAGAGGTGTCCATTTGCGGTAGTCGGAGAGGCCACTGATCAGCAGGAACTGATTCTTGGGGATCGTCTGCTGGACAATAAGCCAGTGGATTTGCCGCTATCGCTGCTGTTTGGCAAGCCACCCAAAATGCATCGTAAGTCGGCAAGACAGGCGCCGCCTGCCGATGCCTTCGCTCCGACCATGCCGATTTCCGAGGCATTGGAGCGTGTGCTGACATTTCCCGCGGTGGGGAGCAAGAGTTTTCTGATTACAATCGGCGATCGATCGGTAACCGGCATGGTTGCGCGCGATCAGATGGTAGGTCCATGGCAGGTGCCTGTCGCAGACTGTGCGGTCACCACAGTGGCATTAGACAGTCACCTTGGTGAGGCCATGAGCATGGGCGAGCGAACACCTGTCGCCGTACTCGATGGCCCGGCATCGGCAAGACTGTCAGTAGCGGAATCGATCACCAATTTGCTGTCAGCACCGGTGATGGCGCTGTCCGATATAAAACTATCGGCCAACTGGATGTGCGCTGCTGGCTTTGAGGGCGATGATGCCGTGCTTTTCGATACGGTCCGAGCATTCGGTTTGGAATTCTGTCCTGATCTTGGAATCACTGTCCCAGTTGGCAAGGATTCAATGTCGATGCGAACGCAATGGCAAGACGGCGACGAAGCGAAAAGTGTGACCGCTCCTGTGTCGCTTATTGTCTCGGCCTTCGCGCCCGTTGGTGATGTACGCAATACGGTAACGCCGGAACTGGTTCGCGACGAGCCAACTCAGATACTGCTGGTCGATCTGGGGCGAGGCCAGAATCGCTTGGGCGGCTCGGTTTTAGCCCAGACTTATGGTCAGATGGGGCGGGTCGTGCCCGATGTCGCCGCCGATGATGTATGGGCATTGTTCAACGCGATGGTCTCCTTGAAATCCGAGGGTTTGGTGTTGGCTTATCACGATCGTTCGGATGGGGGCGCATTGATTTCGTTGCTGGAAATGGCATTTGCCGGGCGCGTCGGTCTCGATATTGAGGTGTCCGGTAGCCCAGAGGAGGCGATGGCTGAGCTCTTCAACGAGGAAATCGGAGTGCTCGTTCAGGTGCGCGATGATGCTCTGGATCGAGTCATGGCGGTGTTAGGTGACCATGGTCTGGCTGAGTGCGTCTCAAGCTTGGCGCGCCCCCGGCTCGATGAACGGATTGTGGTCAATACCGAGCAGTTTGAACTCATCGATAGTCGTCGCGCTGCGTTGCAGCAGCTATGGAGCCAAAATAGTCACGCGATCCAGCGCCTGAGAGATAACCCTCTGTGTGCCGATCAGGAGTTCGCATCGATTGCGGCTGATGACCCAGGTTTGTCGGTCGCACTGACCTTCGATGTGAGTGAAGATGTTGCTGCTCCCATGATCAAGACAGGGGTACGCCCCAAGATAGCGATTTTGCGGGAGCAGGGTGTCAATGGCCAATCGGAGATGGCGGCCGCTTTTAATCGCGCAGGATTTGATTCGATCGATGTTCATATGTCAGATCTGCGTGATGGTCGAGTGAGTCTGGCCGACGTCAAAGGTCTGGCTGCTTGTGGTGGTTTCTCCTACGGCGATGTGCTTGGTGCTGGTGAAGGTTGGGCCAAAGGCGTGCTCTTCAACAGCGTATTGGCCGACGAGTTCGAGCGATTCTTCCAACGCGGCGATACTTTTGCACTTGGCGTCTGTAACGGTTGTCAAATGCTGTCGGCACTCTCGCCACTCATTCCGGGTGCCGAGCATTGGCCGCGGTTTGGACGAAACTTATCTGAGCAATACGAGGCGCGGCTGGTGCAGGTGCAAGTACAGGCGTCTGCTTCTATTCTGATGCATGGGATGACCGGCTCCCGACTACCTATCGTAGTGGCGCACGGCGAGGGCAGAGCGGTTTTTGATGGCCACGATGATTCTATTGCCGAGGATCTGGGGTTGGTATCACTCAAGTACGTGGATAATAAGGGCAGCGTTGCGGAGACCTTCCCAGCGAACCCGAACGGTTCGCCAATGGGCATTACCGGACTTTGCAACCGCGACGGTCGTTTCAATATCATGATGCCTCACCCGGAGCGCGTGTTTCGCTCAGTGCAAATGTCCTGGGCGCCCGGCGAGTGGCCCGAGGACTCGGGTTGGATGCGTTTGTTCAGAAATGCTCGCGTCTGGCTCGATTAGGTTTATTTCTGCATAGCGGAATAGTAGCCGTACCGCTACACTGCGCCCCGCAAACAAAACGAAGGCACTGCAACTCCGCCTGGGGGCTTGAAACAGGCGAGAGAGGACCATAAATCATTGGGCAGATACTCATTGTCTGGCAGTGGCTTGAGCACGGAGTGCAAATGCTGAACCGATATCCAATCTGGAAGAACTTGCTGATCGCAACCGTTGTTGCGATGGGCTTTTATTACGCGGCCCCCAATCTTTATGCGCCCGATCCGGCGCTGCAGATTGGTGGTTCCAGCGGTGCCCAGCGGGTCGATAATCGCGTACTGTCCCGAGCGGAGAATGCACTGGCGGAAGCCGGCATCGACTTTTTTGGTGAAGAGTTACAAGCCGACGGCAAGGCGGCACTGATACGACTCACCGACCGCGACGATCAACTCAAAGCACAGTCGGTGCTGCAGCGAGCGCTGGGTGATGGCTTTATTGTCGCTCTAAATCTGGCTCCTACGACACCTGAATGGCTCATGAGCGGCGGAGCCCAGCCGATGAAATTAGGTCTCGATTTGAGTGGCGGCGTTCACTTCAAACTTGAGGTGGACGTTGACGCGGCGACTGAGCGTAAACTCGAGCAATATGAAAACGGTATCAAGCGGCGCCTGAGGGAAGAGCGTATCCGCGGTCGTGTGTCGCTCGAGGGACGTCGTGTGGGTATGACGTTCCGGACTGAGGAAGCCCGCGAGCAAGCGCGTGCCGAGGTGCGTGATCTGTACCCTGAGTTGTTGCTTGATCGGGTTGATTCGGGGGATACATCACAGCTCTTTGCGGAGGTCACCGACCTGACAATTGATGAAGTGGTCGAGTACGCGGTGGCGCAAAATCTGACGACAATCCGTAACCGAGTTAATGAGTTGGGAGTGTCTGAGCCGCTGGTGCAACGGCAGGGGTCCAATCGAATTGTGGTTGAGCTACCTGGCATCCAGGATACGGCTGAGGCCAAGAGGATTCTGGGTAAGGTGGCCAACCTCGAATTTCGATTGGTTGCAGAAAGTAATACGCCGCTATCTGAACGCCAGCAATTTGATTACCGAGGTGAGGCGCGTCAAGGTGTATCTGAGTGGCTAGAGCGCGATATCATTATCACCGGTGAGCGTGTCTCCAATGCGGCCGCGAGTTTCGATCAAAACGGTCAGCCCAACGTGCAGATAACGCTGGACGGTGAGGGCGGCATGCTGATGTCTAGAGCCACGCGTTCCAATATTAAGCGAAGAATGGGCGTTCTGTTCATCGAGCGAAAATTCAACACCCGCTATGTGGAAGATGCGGCGGGCAATACTGAAGTGATTCGAGACCCCTACGACGAGAAGAAGCTGCTGACAGCGCCGGTGATCCAGTCGGCGTTAGGCGCCCAATTTCAAATTACCGGTCTTGATAGCCCGGCTGAGGCGTCTGAACTTGCCCTGATGCTAAGAGCAGGGGCTTTGGCAGCGCCGGTTACCTTTGTTGAAGAGCGAACCGTAGGCCCATCTTTGGGTGCAGAAAACATTCAGTTGGGTATGCAGTCATTGCAGCTGGGCCTGGGGCTCGTGGTGCTATTTATGTTTGCCTATTATCGGGTCTTTGGCGCTATTGCGGTTGTGGCACTATCGGCGAACTTGGTACTGCTGGTAGCAATCATGTCGATGATGAGTGCGACGCTGACGTTGCCAGGTATCGCCGGTATTGTATTAACAGTCGGTATGGCGGTTGATGCCAATGTCCTGATTTTCGCGCGCATCAGAGAGGAACTCGCCTCTGGCACCTCTAACCAACTGGCAATCCACAGCGGGTTTGAGCGGGCGGTTACCACGATTCTGGATGCAAACATAACAACGTTGATCGTCGCTATTATTCTCTACGCCGTGGGCACTGGACCGATTAAAGGGTTCGCAGTGACACTCTCGGTGGGCATCATTACATCGATGTTTACTGCGATTCTCGGCACGCGCGCCTTAGTCAATGCAGTGTATGGCGGACGTAAAGTCGGTTCGTTGAGTATCGGTCGTATCCCCAGTAAAGCCGCAAAGCCAGCAGGAGCCTCACAATGAAGCCGATAGCGTTTATGAAAGGACGATTCGTCGCGGCGGCTGTGTCAGGTGTATTGCTGCTCGTGACATTGATATCGCTGTCGACCCAGCAACTAAACTGGGGGCTGGATTTTACGGGCGGCACGCTGATCGAGTTGAACTATGAGCAGAGTGCTGATTTGAGTGCTATTCGTCAGACGGTTTCTGATGCCGGATTCGAGGGAGCGCTTGTGGTGAGCTTTGGTACGGATCGCGATGTCCTTGTTCGACTGCCTATTAACTACTCCGATGCAGAAGGTAATCGGATGGTGGAGGTGCTGCAGGGCGCGACAGATCAGAGTGTCGTATTGCAGCGGATGGAGTTTGTGGGACCGCAAGTGGGCGAGGAGCTTCGCGAGCAAGGTGGTCTCGCTATGTTACTAGCGCTGGGCCTCGTCTTGATCTACGTTGGTTTCCGATTTCAAATCAAGTTTGCAATGGGCGCCGTGGTGGCGCTAGCGCACGATGTACTGATTATCCTTGGGTTTTTCTCGATTACCCGTCTTGAATTCGACTTGTCGGTGCTTGCGGCAATTCTCGCGGTCATTGGTTACTCGCTGAATGACACTATTGTGGTGTCTGACCGAATCAGAGAAAACTTCCGCAAGCTGCGGAAGATGACGCCACTCCAGATGATTGACGTGTCACTCAATGAAACATTGGGTCGGACCTTGGTGACATCGTTGACCACGATGTTGGTGCTGACCTCACTGGCTGTTGTCGGTGGCGATATGATTTTTGGTTTCGCCGTCGCATTATTAGTCGGTGTCACCGTGGGAACGTATTCGTCGATCTATGTCGCGTCAACGTCGCTGCTGGCGCTCGGTGTTACCAAAGAAGATCTGGCCATTCCAGTGCGCGAGGGTGAAGATCAAGATTCGATCGTACCTTGATTATGAGAGACTGAGCTCAGGAGCGGATGGCTCCCGCGATCTGTCGTAACATCTTCGGATTAGCAGCCATGATGTCACCGCCTTCGAGCACAGCGTCGCTTCCCTTGAAGTCAGTGACCAAGCCCCCAGACTCTCGAATCAGTAGGACTCCGGCCGCTACGTCCCACGCACTGAGCCCTGCCTCCCAAAAACCGTCGATTCGACCTGCGGCGACGTAGGCAAGGTCGAGCGCCGCCGACCCCATTCGTCGGATGCCCATCGACTGACCTGCGATGGCAGCGAGCCCTTTGACATACCAGTCCATTTGGTCATCACAGTGGCCTAAAAACGGGGTGCCAGTGCCAACGAGACTGTCTTTGAGCTCACTGCGATTGGATACGCGTATACGGCGACCGTTGAGCTGCGCGCCGCGCCCTCGACTAGCGGTGAATTCTTCCTGTCGGATGGGGTCCAGTATTACCGCATGCTCGAGCTTTCCTTTGGCGACACAGGCAATACTGACGCAGTAATGCGGGATACCGCGCATAAAATTACTGGTGCCATCGAGCGGATCGATAATCCACAGGTAGTCAGCGTCTTCTGGACCGGTTTGTCCGGACTCCTCACACAAAAACGCGTGATCTGGGTACGTCTTTTGCAGCGAACCGATAATCTCTTCTTCTGCAGCAAGATCCACTTCGGTGACGAAGTCAGCCTTGCCTTTGGCTTCTACTCTGAGTCGAGAGATGTCATCGGAAGCACGGGCAATAATGTCACCCGCTTTTCGAGCCGCGCGAAGTGCGATGTTGACGGTGGGTTCCATCGAGACAGCCTGCAAAAAAGGGACGGCATCATAACAGGGCGCGTCGTGATTGGTTAGGCGTCTGTTACACTCGCGCGGCTTTTTCAGGCAAAGAACACCATGAAGTCTGACAATATCGACATCGTATTAGTGGAGCCCTCGCATCCGGGAAATATTGGAGGCGTTGCTCGAGCCATGAAGAATATGGGTCTAAAAAATCTCGTGCTAGTGAAGCCTAGAGAATTTCCGGCCAAAGAGGCCGAGTGGCGAGCAGCATCTGCCATCGATGTGTTACAGAATGCCCGAGTATTGTCATCGCTGGACGAGGCCATCGCGGACAAACAATTCGTAGTGGGCACCAGCGCGCGAGAACGTCGCATTCCCTGGCCGGTTCAAGATGCACGGTTGGCCGGCGCTAGAGTTTGCGAGCACAGTGCTTTCGAAAAAGTAGCCATCCTTTTTGGTCGCGAGGACAGTGGCCTTAATAACGATGAATTGCGACGCTGTAATTTGCATTGTTATATCCCAACGCATGAGGATTATGAGTCACTCAATCTTGCGATGGCTGTGCAGATTGTGTGTTACGAAATCAGAATGACTCAACTCGATGGGCAGCTTCCGCAAGCTCAGGATTCGCATTGGGAAAATCCCTTCGCCACCTCGCAAGAGATGGAATACTTTTTCGAGCATCTCGAAGCGACGCTGGTTGATCTGGAGTTCTTGGACCCCAGGGCTCCTCGGCAGCTGATGACCCGTCTTCGTCGTCTCTACAGTCGGGTCCGACTCGATGATATGGAAGTCAATATCCTGCGGGGTGTCCTAAAGGAAACCCGCAGGGTCGTAGCTGAAAATAAAACCCAAAAATAGCAGTTCAACTGGCAATTTGTACAATTCCCGACTAAACTACTCAGGTATTTCGACTTGAGATGTAGAGATGAAGCTAACTACTCGCGGGCGCTATGCAGTAACCGCGATGCTTGATTTAGCGATCCATGGCGGTGGACAGCCAACAACGCTTGGCGATATCTCGCGCCGGCAGGAGATTTCGCTGTCGTATCTTGAGCAGTTGTTTGCAAAGTTACGCCGAGAGAATTTAGTGGTGAGCATCAGAGGCCCCGGTGGCGGGTATCAATTGGCCCGCGGTGACGCTGCGATTTATGTGGCTCAGATTATCGATGCTGTGGATGAGTCTATCGATGCTACCAATTGCCAGGGCAAGGGCGATTGTAATCACGGCGAGGTCTGTCTGACGCACCATTTATGGCAAGACTTGTCGGATCAGATTCACAATTTTCTGAGTGACATCAGTCTGGCAGATCTAGTGAGCAAGGGGTCCCATAACGGGACTCGCGTGTCGGGTTTAACCGACGCACAGATGGTTTCAGTGAGGCAGTTGTGAAGACAGTGCAGAAGACGGCAATGAAGTCGTTTAAAAATTGGGGGATTATCCTGTGAACGCACCCGTTATGAGTGTACCTATTTATCTCGATTATTTGTCCACGACCCCGGTTGATCCGAGGGTGGCTGAGGCGATGATGAATTGCTTGTCCATGGATGGCGTATTCGGGAACCCCGCGTCGCGATCGCATCAATATGGCTGGAAGGCTGAGGAAGCGATTGAAAACGCTCGAAGCCAAGTGGCAGAACTGATTAATGCTGATCCTCGCGAGATCGTCTGGACGTCGGGAGCGACCGAATCTGACAACCTCGCAATCAAGGGTGCGGCGCATTTCTATCAGCGGAAGGGCAAGCACATCATTAGCTCGAAGATTGAGCATAAGGCTGTACTCGACACGTGTCGCCAGCTCGAGCGTGAGGGTTATGAGGTGACCTATCTCGAACCCAATGCCGACGGTCTTACGACACCTGAGATGATCTCGGATGCGATCAGAGAGGACACCAGCGTGGTAAGCGTCATGCACGCTAATAATGAAATCGGTGTGGTCAACGACATCGAGGGTATTGGTGCAGTATGCCGAGCGCGTGGGGTGATTTATCACGTTGATGCGGCACAGAGTACCGGTAAGTTGCCGCTCGATATGGAGGCAATGCAAGTCGATCTGCTGTCGATATCAGCGCATAAAATGTATGGACCCAAAGGTATTGGGGCGCTTTATGTGCGCCGAAAGCCAAGAGTCCGAATTGAAGCGCAAATGCACGGCGGGGGACACGAGCGTGGTATGCGCTCGGGCACTTTGGCGACACATCAGATTGTTGGTTTGGGCGAAGCGGCTCGAGTTGCAAAAGAAGAAATGCAGGCGGAGGGCGATCGCCTGTTGGGCCTGCGTCAGCGGTTCTGGGATGCCATCAGTGATATCCCAGAGGTACATATGAACGGCTCACGAGATCATCGGTTACCGGGCGCACTAAATGTAAGTTTTGCATTTGTTGAAGGGGAATCTCTGTTGATGTCGCTTAAGGATCTCGCGATCTCGAGTGGTTCTGCCTGTACTTCGGCGAGTCTTGAACCCTCGTATGTTTTGAGAGCGCTCGGCCTTAATGACGAGCTGGCACACAGTTCCTTACGCTTTAGTTTTGGGCGATTCACCACAGAAGATGATGTCGATCAGGCAGCGCAGAGCGTGCGACACGCTGTCGACAAATTACGCGAGCTCTCGCCACTTTGGGATATGTACCAAGATGGCATTGATCTCGACACTATTGAATGGGCAGCGCACTAATCGGCGCATTGCACTTACTAGGAGAAGGTTATGGCTTACAGCGAGAAAGTGATTGATCACTACGAAAACCCCCGGAACGTTGGAAAGCTCGATGCGGACAGCGATAGCGTGGGAACAGGTATGGTCGGAGCGCCTGCATGCGGCGACGTTATGCGTCTGCAGATACAGGTCAACGACGACGGTGTTATCGAAGATGCAAAGTTCAAGACCTACGGTTGCGGCTCCGCCATCGCCTCGAGCTCGCTCCTTACGGAGTGGGTGAAGGGAAAAAATCTCGATGAAGCAGCGGCAATCAAGAATACCGAGATTGCTCAGGAACTTGCTTTACCGCCCGTTAAAATTCACTGCTCGGTACTCGCTGAGGATGCAATAAAAGCGGCCGTGGCTAACTTTCGAGACAAGCAGGGAAGCTGATGGGTATCAGTGTTACAGCGCTGGCAGCTGAGCACGTTGGGCGACAGTTAGCGGCGCGGGGACGAGGTGAAGGCATTCGTATTGGTGTCAAGACATCGGGATGTTCTGGCCTAGCCTATGTGCTCGAGTTCGTAGACCAACCCGATCCAGCGGATACCTTATTTGAAACCGACGGTGTGCGGGTCTTTGTCGATCCGAAAAGCCTTGTGTATCTCGATGGCACGGTCGTCGATTTCTCCAAAGAGGGTTTGAACGAGGGGCTGGAGTTCAAAAATCCAAACGTCGCAGGGGAGTGTGGTTGTGGCGAAAGTTTCACGGTCTGATCCGCGTTGCTAAGTCCTTACCGTCACTGTGTCCGATCTCTTTCAACTTTTTGATCTCCCCGCCACTTTCTCGATTGATGAGCGAGTTCTCGAGCAACGCTATCAAGCCCTGATCGCTCACTGCCATCCTGATCGTTTCACGGCCGCATCGGCGCTGGAGCAGCGCGTCGCAGCAAAGCGCGCAGCTGATATCAATGATGCCTACCAGACACTTAGTCATCCCGTTAGTCGCGGCAGGTATTTACTCGAGGTTGCTGGCGTGGATACGCAGGTGCTCGAACGTCAACCCGCCGACTCCGAGTTTCTGTTTGACCAGTTGATGCGCCGCGAGCGGGTACAGGAGTTCACTTCGCTCGACGACACTGAGGCAGCTGAACTCGTCGATGATGTGCGCCATCAATACCATCACACCGCAACCGCTTTAGGCACTTCACTCGACGCAAATGATGTTGCCGCAGCCTCATCTCGTTGGGTCGAGCTCAATTACCATCAAAAGTTACTCGATGAACTCGAGCAAACACTCAACCGACAGGTAAGCCGCTGATGTTGTTGCAGATTGCCGAGCCCGATACGCCTGTAGAGAACATGCGACCCCGTCGATTGGGGTTGGGTATCGACCTGGGAACCACCAATAGCCTGATCGCGCGCAGCGATGGAAAAGACACCAGTTTGATTGCGGTCGACTCGGGTGGAATGCTCTTGCCCTCGGTGGTGAATTATTCGGGTGACATTCCACTGGTCGGCACCGCTGCTCTGGCGCTCGCAGTGCGCTCCCCAGAGGATACGGTAGCGTCTGCTAAACGCTACATGGGGCGGTCGCTTGATGATGTCCCGCTATCCGAGCGTTCGGTATTTTCGGACAGCGACCCCTTGGCGTTTGCGACTCAGGCAGGATCAAAAACACCGGTAGAGGTATCCGCTGACCTACTGCGTACGCTTGCCCAATCGGCTGAGAGAGTGTTGTCGGAAAAAGCCGACGGCGTTGTCGTGACGGTTCCCGCGTACTTCGATGACAGCCAGCGACAAGCGACACGACAGGCAGCAGATATTGCTGGCTTAAACGTACTTCGATTGCTCAACGAGCCGACTGCGGCCGCCGTTGCCTATGGGCTCGATACGTCGATTACCGAGTCAGGTGTGCTCGCGGTTTACGATCTCGGTGGTGGCACATTTGATATATCCATTTTGAAGATGGAGCGCGGTCTGCTTCGAGTCTTGGCAACTGGCGGTGACACCGCTCTCGGCGGCGACGATATCGATACGCTGATTGCCGACTGGCTGGCTGATAGTTGGGTATTAGATGAACTAACAACGGCTGAGCAACGCGAGTTACGGCGGCTAGCTCGAGAGGCAAAGGAGGGACTCACCCTTGCTGATGACTATCAGGTGGCATCGGCTGTGTTTCCCGAGGCAAGAGCAGTCACGATCACCATTGACACGCTGGAGAGGATCGCAACACCCCTCATCCAGAAAACACTAGCGGCCTGCCAGTTAGCGGTTGATGACGCGAGCGTTGAGCGAATTGATCAGGTGGTGTTGGTGGGCGGCTCTACCCGAATGCCTTCTGTACAGGCAGCGGTTCAGGCGTTTTTCGGCTGTGAACCCCTGTGTAGTATTAACCCGGACCAGGTGGTCGCGATAGGCGCTGCGATTCAGGCTAATGTGTTGGTTGGCAATGGTTCTGGCGATGATGCTGTGTTGCTCGACGTGACTCCGCTGTCGCTAGGGTTAGAGACTTATGGCGGCTTGGTCGAAAAGGTTATTCCTCGAAATTCAGCGCTTCCGATTGCGAAAGCACAGGACTTTACGACGGCGAAGGACTCGCAGACCGGTTTGATCGTTCATGTTCTGCAAGGCGAGCGTGAACGGGTCGAGGACTGTCGCTCGCTGGCCCGCTTTGAATTAAGTGGTATCCCCGCGATGGTGGCGGGTGCTGCTCGCATTCGGGTGAGCTTTAAAGTCGATGCTGATGGTTTACTCGAGGTGTCGGCGGTCGAGGAGACAACGCAAACCGAGGCCAGCCTTGTCGTAAAGCCTTCCTTCGGATTATCTGATGACGAGGTCGCCGACATGCTTCGCTCGAGTCAGGAGTTTGCGGCCGGTGATATGACGGTGCGGCAGCTGACCGAGGCTCGGGTTGAGGCCGAGGCGCTGCTTGACGGTCTCGACGGTGCGTTAAGTGCTGATGCCGATTTGCTCACGGCCACTGAACTTGATGAGTTAGTCGCAGAACAACAGCGACTGCGGGCTGCGATGGGCACTGATGATGTCGATGCGATCAGGGCACAAACTCAGCAGTTGGGTGAAGCGTCGCTGGCTTTTGCCGAGCGCCGAATGGATCGAAGTATTAAGTCAGCGCTGAGCGGTGTTGCTATCGATGCGCTGGCCGCATCAAGCACTGATTAGCTGTAATAGAAGTTAAGGGTTTTATATGCCGCAAATTATAGTTTTACCGCATCACGAAATTTGTCCTGAGGGGGCTGCCATTGAAGCAGAGTCCGGCCAGAGTATTTGCGAGGCATTATTGAAAAATGATCTCGACATCGAGCACGCCTGTGAAATGTCCTGCGCGTGCACCACCTGTCACGTGATCGTGCGCGAGGGTTTTGATTCACTCAATGAAGCTGATGAATTAGAGGAAGATTATCTCGATAAAGCCTGGGGTTTGGAGCCCGAGTCGCGCCTGTCCTGTCAGGCTGTGCTTGGTAGTGACAATCTGGTGGTAGAGATCCCGCGCTACACGATCAACCACGCATCTGAGAAGCACTGAGCTCTTGATGTTTCCAGTCATGACAGGGTGATGCAAAGCTCGTATACTCCGCGCCCGACAGCCCTTGCGGCTTTAATTGTTAGGAGAAATTCATGTCAGTCGAGAGAACACTCTCAATTATCAAACCCGATGCAGTAGCTAAGAATGTAACCGGTCAGATCAATGCCCGTTTCGAGGCGGCTGGTCTACAAATTGTCGCATCTAAGATGGTCCAGCTTACTCAAGCGTCAGCAGGTGGTTTTTATGCGGAGCATAGTGAGCGTCCTTTCTACAATGACTTAGTAGCGTTTATGACCTCTGGACCTGTGGTTGTGCAGGTACTAGCAGGTGTAGGTGCGATTGCTAAGAACCGAGAATTGATGGGAGCGACTAACCCGCAGGAAGCAGCCGCAGGCACTATCCGAGCGGACTTTGCTCAATCGATTGACGCAAATGCCGTGCACGGCTCCGATTCACCTGAGTCGGCAGCGCGCGAGGTAGCCTATTTTTTCGCCGCTAGCGATATTTGCCCTCGATAAACCGAGACTAATCTATTGGCGACTGATGACCCTCTAATTGCCACCAGTGCAACCGCTCAGCGGACCAATCTGCTCGGACTGACTCGGCAGCAATTAGAGGCATTTTTTGAGGGTATCGGCGAAAAACGATTTCGCGCTCAACAGGTGATGAAGTGGATTCATCATCAGGGCATTCGAGACTTTCAGCAGATGACCAATCTGGGCAAGGCCCTCCGCGATCGCTTAGAGGCGATCGCGGAAATCACGCCGCCCCAAATCGAAAGCCAGCAAGACTCCAGTGATGGTACTCGCAAATGGGCTATCAAGGTTGATGGCGGCTCCCTCGTGGAAGCGGTGCTGATCCCCGAGGGAGATCGCGCCACTCTCTGTGTCTCCTCTCAGGTCGGTTGCAGTCTTGATTGCAAGTTTTGCTCGACGGGTAAGCAGGGTTTTCAGCGAGACCTGACATCAGCCGAGATTATTGGCCAGGTTTGGCTGGCAATTGACTCTTATGATGGCTGGCAGTCGGGCAAGGGTCGTGTTGTCACTAACGTGGTGATGATGGGTATGGGTGAACCATTGCTCAACGTTGATAACGTGGTGTCATCCATGAGTCTGATGTGTGATGACCTCGCCTATGGTCTGTCGAAGCGAAAAGTGACGCTGTCGACATCGGGGGTCGTGCCCGCCTTGGATAAGTTGGCCGACTACTCTGATGTGTCTTTAGCCATCTCATTACACGCACCCAACGATACGATTAGAAATCAGATCGTACCGATTAATAAACGATATCCGATCGCCAGTTTGCTCGCGTCCGCCAAGGCGTACATCGACGCCCAGAGCGACAAAAAACGCGTGGTGACCATCGAATACACCCTGCTAGCGGGTGTGAATGATCAAGTCGAGCACGCCAGAGAACTCTCTGAGTTGCTCGATGGTTATCCTTGTAAGATCAATCTCATTCCATTCAACGACTTTCCTAATTCAGGTTTTAAACGTCCCAGTGGCAACGCGGTTTCCCGTTTTTGGCAGGTGCTGATGGAAGCCGGTTTTATTGTGACTGTCCGAACCACGCGCGGTGACGATATCGACGCTGCCTGCGGTCAGCTGGTGGGTGATGTCGCCGATAGGACTAAGCGATCGGCCCGTTATCGTGCACAATACGAAGACGACGACGTGGAGGAGATCAGTCTGGCATGAACGCAATGCGCTGCTACATCGCTCTGCTGACGTTGCTATTAGTGTCAGCTTGCGTGACAGAGACCTCAGGGCCAGCGCCAGTAGTGGTCGATCCCGCCACCGCTATACAGCAGCGAGTGGGCCTGGCTCGCCAGTACATTGGAGCCGGGGACTGGGACAACGCCAAACGAAACTTGGAATTGGCCGCTGAGATCGACGCTGATAATCCCGACGTTTACGAAGCCTTTGCATGGGTCTACCAGAGCACAGGCGAGTATGAATTAGCCGAGTCGAACTTTAGAAGCGCGTTGCAAGCCAAGAAAGTAGCGTCGCGAGTGCGCAATAATTTTGCTGCCTTCCTTTATTCACGAGGTCGCTTCGCCGAAGCCGCTTCGCAATTCGAGCTGGTTACCGCTGACTCTTTATACAGTGAGCGTCCGAAAGCATTTGTTAATTTGGGTTTGGCGCAATTACAGCTTGGACAGCGTCAGCAAGCGAAGGATTCGTTTGTGCGATCACTCGCCATGGATGGCAATAACGAAATTGCTTTATTGGAATTGACCCAACTAACGCTCAATGAGGGTGATGTTGTAGCGGCGAGTGGGTATTATTCAAGATACAGACAGCGGGTAACTCGTGCTCCGGCTCGAGCGCTGATCTTAGGAGTTGAAATAGCGCGCCTGCGGGGCGACGCCGACAGCGAGGCCAGCCATTTGTTGGCACTTCGCAACCTCTATTCTGATGCGCCGATCTATCGAGCATGGCAGGCGGCGCAGAGAGAGCAGGGGCAACAACGACAATAATACGAGGGGACCACCATGGAACAGGCGTCACCGATCAAACGTCGTAAGAGCCGTCAAATCATGGTTGGTAGCGTCGCTGTAGGCGGCGACGCGCCGATTAGTGTTCAGAGCATGACGAACACAGAGACATGCGATGTTGAGGCGACATTGGGTCAAATCAGGGCGATTGCGGATGCAGGCGCTGATTTGGTTCGCGTATCCGTGCCGAGCATGGATGCCGCTGAGGCGTTCAAAGCCATCCGGGCTAGCTCGCCCGTACCACTAATTGCCGACATCCACTTCGATCATAAAATCGCGCTAAAAGTCGCGGATTACGGTGTGGATTGTTTGCGCATTAACCCCGGCAATATCGGAAAAGAGCAAAAGGTTAAGGAAGTTATCGCCGCTTGTAAGGACAAAGGAATACCGATTCGCATTGGCGTCAATGCGGGGTCCCTCGGCAAAGAGTTAATGCGCAAATACCCCGAGCCCACGGCAGAGGCACTGATTGAGTCCGCGCTAAAAAATGTCGACATTCTCGATCGTCATGGTTTTTATGACTTCAAGGTCAGTGTAAAAGCGTCCGAGGTATTTATGGCGGTCGCAGCCTACCGAGGTTTGGCGACACAGATAGAACAACCGTTGCACCTCGGTATTACCGAGGCCGGTGGGCTTCGTGGTGGGACCGTGAAGTCAGCAGTCGGCCTAGGCATGCTGCTGATGGAAGGGATTGGCGACACGATGCGAGTGTCGCTCGCCGCTGATCCTGTGGAAGAGGTCAAGGTTGGCTTTGAAATTCTTAAGAGCCTGAAACTGCGAACGAACGGCATCAATTTTGTTGCCTGTCCCAGTTGTTCACGACAAAACTTCGATGTGATTGGTACAATGAATGAGCTAGAGCGCCGTCTAGAGGATGTAAGAACACCAATGGACGTCGCGGTGATCGGCTGCATCGTTAACGGCCCGGGCGAAGCCAGAGAGGCTGATGTGGGATTGACGGGGGCGACCCCCAACAATTTGATCTACCTCGATGGCGAGCCAGATCACAAAGTCAGTAACCAGGACTTTGTTGACCACCTCGAGTCGGTAATCCGCCGGCGCGCTGAGCACCTTGAAGCGGCTCGTGTCCGAGAGGACGCGGAGATCATTACCAGTAGCTAGGGTTTTTTCATGAGTCAGTATCGTGCAATTCGGGGCATGGCAGACATTCTTCCCGAAGAGACGCCGTTGTGGCAGATGCTTGAGCAGACGGCACGCGACGTCTTGATGGCTCATGGCTATCGCGAGATAAGAACCCCTATCGTCGAATCGACCGATCTATTTGCAAGATCTATTGGCGAAGTCACCGACATTGTAGAGAAGGAGATGTATACCTTTCTCGATCGCAATAACGAGAGTCTGTCGCTGCGACCGGAGGGAACAGCGAGCACCGTGCGCGCAATGGTACAGAACGGTCTGCTAAACGCGTCGCAACGGGTTTGGTATCTCGGACCCATGTTTCGCTATGAGCGCCCACAGAAGGGACGTCAGCGGCAGTTTCATCAGATCGGTGTCGAGGCGTTCGGTATTCCGAGCCCGGATCAGGATGCGGAACTCTTGTTATTGAGTCGTCAATGGTGGCGACGGTTGGGCATCGATGATGTGCTGACCCTTGAGCTAAACTCAATCGGAAGCAGTGACGCGCGCCATAATTACAAAGCGGCATTGGTGGCTTACCTTCAGCAGCATTTAGACGCTATCGATGACGATAGTCGTCGAAGATTAACAACCAACCCTCTCAGAATATTGGATAGCAAAGACGCAGGCACCCAAACTGTACTGGAGGGTGCTCCGAGTATTTCTGATTTTCTTGATGATCAATCCAAAGCGCACCGCGACCGTTTAGCAGAGCTTCTATCTCGAGCCAGCTTATCCTTTGTTTGGAACGATCGGCTTGTTCGTGGGTTAGACTATTACAACGACACGGTGTTCGAATGGACGACTGATCAGCTAGGTGCGCAGTCGACGGTTTGTGGTGGCGGTCGTTATGATGGCTTGGTGCAGCAGTTCGGTGGCAAAGCGACGCCGGCAGCGGGCTTTGCTGCAGGTTTGGAACGCTTAATACTGCTGTTGCAGGTACTGGAACTGCAGGCTGATGAGCTGACCGATCTCTACGTCGTGAGCGCTGACGAAACCACGCTTTCGCATGCGATGGCAGAGACGGATAGAATACGCGCCGACTATCCGGGATTAAGTGTGACGCAGCATCTGGGTGGTGGCAGTTTTAAGAGCCAATTTAAGCGGGCAGACAAGAGCGGCGCAAAGTGGGCTTTGATTTTTGGCGACGATGAAGTGGCAAGTGGCTTGGTAACCGTGAAGCCAATGCGATCCGATGGAGAGCAACAGACATTAACAGCATCAGAGCTGAATAAGTTTTTAAGTCGTCTCGAGCAGGCGAGCGAAGAGAGTGAGGATTAGTTCGTGGCAGAACACATGCAAGATGAAGAGCAGCTGGAAGCGATAAAGCAGTGGTGGCAGGAAAATAAAGTGTCTGTCATAACCGCCTTTTTAGTGGCTGCAGGCGGTACGTTGGGTTGGTCACAATACTCGGATTACAGAGCCTCTGAGGCTGCAGCTGCTGCCAATGGTTACGACATTGTTGTCGAGCAGAAGAATGAGCTGGGTAGTGAAGGTCTCGCCGAGCTGGTTGGGGACCTTCGGGAAGAACACGCGGGCTCCATTTATTCTGGACTGGCGTCAATGCAGCTCGCGTCGGTCGCGGTAGGCGAGGGTGATTATGAGCTCGCGATAGAGGAGCTGACTCGGGCAGCTGGTGAGCTGGACCCCACATCGACTATCGGGCAAATGGCGCAGTTGCGATTGGCTCGCGCCTTGGCAGCAGGTGGTCGCGAAGATGAAGCCATTCGCATTCTGGAGGTTGGCAGTGCCTCGTTCCCAGTGAGCTTCTCTCAGGCTCTTGGGGATGTTCATTTGGCAGCTGGTCGTGAAGCTGAGGCGCTCGATGCTTATCGAATGGCACAGTCAGCGTCATTGGATATGGGGCGCGGTCCGGGCTTGCTCGAGCTCAAAGTGACAGGTTTAGAACTAAGGCTTGGCGAGGCTGGTATTCCTGAGGGAGTCATCCAGTGATTCTGTCGAGGTGGCTTCTGGCCGCGAGTTTAAGCATCACGCTGACTGGCTGTAACACAGTGGCAGGGTTGTTCGAATCAAGTGAAGAAGATCCGTTAGCACCTGTAGAGCTTGAGCGTATTAACGAGACGGTCAAACTTCGAAAGGCTTGGTCGCTGTCTGTAGGCAATGGCCAGAGCGATGGCTTCTTTAAGCTGACCCCAATGCTTAATGATGGTGTTTTGTACGCCGCGTCTGCCAACGGTGAGGTGGTCGCGGTTCGCGCTGAGAGTGGCGACCGGCTTTGGCGCGTCGAGCTCGAGCGACCCATTTCAGGGGGTGTAGGTTATTTCGATAA
>NTKA01000033.1 GCA_002456975.1 Halieaceae bacterium MED-G27 | reverse complement strand
AGTGGGTCCTCTGTGATCGCTTTACTGATGCCACCTATGCCTATCAAGGCTATGGTCGCGGCTATGACCTCGGTGGCATAGCGATATTAGAACGCCTCGTGCAAGGCTCTCGACAACCTGACCTTACCTTTCTTTTTGACTTGGATCCTCGGATAGGATTAGAGCGCGCAAAAAAGCGCGACACCTTGGATCGCTTTGAGCGAGAACAGCTCGATTTTTTTCAACGTGTCCGTGACGGGTACCTGAGTCGCGCTAGCAATGACTCACGATTTGTGGTCATAAACGCCGCACAATCAGTAGCTCAGGTACGTCAGCAATTGACTCATAGCATTGGGGATTGGTTTGATGACCGAAGTTAAGGAGTCCTAATCTGTGTCGCAGACCCCGATTGACGTTGCTCTCATTGCCGACATGCTCGATCTTCAAAAGCAAGAACGGCTCCCGCACGCTATTCTGTTGGTCGCCCCTTTTGGCTTCGCGCTAAAGGGTAATGCAAAGGCCATCGCGAAATCCTTGCTTTGCCAACAACAGTCGGCGAATGGCTGCGGCGCCTGTAAACCTTGTCAGGCTTTCGAAAACCAGAGCCACGGTGACTATCGGCGACTCGCGCAAGCTGAAGGTAAGGCGAGCATTGGCGTAGATCAGGTCCGAGAGGCCTGTGATTTTGTAGCGCAAACCTCTGGATATGGGGATTTAAAGCTTTTGATAGTGGACGGTGCTGACAAGATGACGGTGCCTGCGGCCAATGCACTGCTCAAGACTCTAGAAGAGCCTCAGGGGAATAGCTTGATTTTGCTAACCGCCGAATTCAGTTGGGCGCTCCCAGCGACAATCCGATCACGATGCCAGCAAAGAATCATCAAACCACCAGCGAGGGAACTATTAGAGGCGTTTCTCACAAACAGTGGTCAAGGCTCTGTAAGTAGTGCGGTGAGCGATTACGAGCTTCTTCGGATGGCAGCGTATGCCGAGCACTCTCGACCACAATTTTTTCAGCTAGCCGATTCTATTCTGGACGCGCTTATCACCCAACAAATAGACGTGTCACAGGCATATTCGCAGTTAGATAAAACCGATACTCTCGAGACCGTCAATTCGCTGTTGCACGCTACCGAGAGCACTTGCGCGAGAGAATCGGATGCACCCAACACATCTCGCTTGCTGGCGCTGCTTGAGCTCCAGCAAGTGCTGGGTGCCGTGTTGCGACGCTTGCGATTAGGCTCCACACCTGCCAAAGAGGGGCTGATCTATCAGATTTGCACACTCATCGCTCAGGTCGGAAGGGGCGATCTGGCAGCAGTGGCAGAGAGTAAACGCCTACTTGGCATTAACACTTAAACCCAGTTAGTGTGCGGACATGAACAATGAGGTGAAGCAAGGCGTATTGTCACTGACGATTAAGGATCGTGCTGTGCTGTACGCTGCGTACATGCCATTCATTCAAAACGGTGGACTGTTTGTACCAACCAACAAGCAGTACGCGCTTGGAGACGAGGTGTTCATTCTGTTATCGCTCATAGATGAGGCCGAGAAAATCCCTATTACAGGTCAGGTTGTTTGGATTACACCGAAAGGGGCTCAGGGCAATCGTCAAGCCGGCATTGGCGTGCAGTTTTCTGAGCAAGACTTCGCCGCTGCCACCAAGATCGAAGAGCATCTGGGCACCGCATTGTCATCAGATCGACCCACACACACCATGTAAAATAGACCACTGGCTCACGTTGAATCTAGCCGCCGTCTGTGACAGTATCCGCGCCCTTAGTAGATAACGGTTCGAGGGCTAAACCTCGTTTCCATTTGCGGAAGTGGCGAAATTGGTAGACGCGCTGGATTTAGGTTCCAGTGTCTTACGACGTGAGAGTTCGAGTCTCTCCTTCCGCACCATATTCTTGAGGCAGTTGGTTTTCGTACTGACTGACTACAAACACAGTGTTAGGAGTCCATGATGCAGGTGTCGGTTGAGACGACGTCAGGATTAGAGCGAAAGCTCACAGTGGCTGTGCCAGCAGCCGAAGTCGACGGAGAAGTTGACAAGAAACTCGCAGAGGCATCGAAGAACGTTCGCCTCCCCGGCTTTCGACCAGGCAAGGTGCCTATGAGTGTGATGAAGCAGCGCTTTGGTCCAGGTATCCGTCAAGAGGTTTTAGGTGACGTTATCAACCGATCCTTTCAAGACGCTGTTCGAAGCGAAGACCTGCGTCCTGCAGGTCAGCCAACTATCGAAGGGAAAAGCTTCGAAGCGGGACGGGATGTCGAGTACACGGCAACTTTTGAAGTCTACCCGGCTGTGGTGCTGAATGATGTCAAGGATTTTGCTGTCACGCGTTTGGTCTGCGATATAGAAGATAGCGACGTCGACGAAATTATTGAAGTATTCCAAAAGCAGCAAGGCTCCTTAGAAGCCGTTGAGCGCGCTGCTGAATCCGGTGATACCGTCATCATTGACTTTGAAGGTACCAAAGACGGAGAAGCCTTCGAAGGTGGTTCCGGCAACGACGTTAGCCTTGAATTAGGCAGTGGTCGAATGATCCCGGGGTTCGAAGATGGGCTGGTTGGGGCTGTAGCGGGCGATTCGCGAGAGCTCGATCTAACCTTCCCTGACGATTATCACGCTGAGGAACTGAAAGGTGCCGCGGTCGTATTCGCTGTCACTGTGAAAGAGGTCAAAGCGCTGGAACTTGCTCCATTGAATGCCGATCTGTTTGCGGCTTATGGGGTTGAAGAAAACGATGAAGCGGCGTTTCGCGGTGAAGTCAAAAAGAATATGGAGCGCGAGCTGAAGTCGGCCATCGAGGGCCACGTCAAACAGCAGGTGATGGATGCCATCGTTGATGCTCATCCAGAGCTTGAAATCCCATCGAGCCTGATCTCGCAAGAAGTCGATACGCTCCGAAATCAAATGTTCCAGCAATTTGGTGGTGCTGTCAGCCCGGAGATGGATCTGAAGAGTATCTTGCCGGATGAGATGTTCACTGAACGTGCCGAAACCCGAGTTAAGCTGGGTCTTCTCGTTAGCGAGATGGTGCAAAGCTTGGGCGTGCGAGCAGAACCGAATAAAGTACGAGAGTTCATCGAAGAGATCGCATCGACATACCAAGACCCTCAAGAGGTGATTAATTGGTACTACGAAGACAACGACCAGTTGTTGGGCGTCGAATCGAGAGTGTTGGAAGACGCCGTAGTTGAAAAGCTGCTTGATGGCGCCAACGTGGAAGAGGAGAGTACGGGTTATCAAGACGCGCTTCAGCGGACCCGGGCTCAGCAGCAGTAAAGACCGGAGGTCATAATGAGTCGAGGCTATGAAGTGGGTAATGAGCAGGCGTTAGGCCTCGTACCAATGGTGGTTGAGCAGACATCTCGAGGTGAACGCTCGTTCGACATCTACTCGCGACTGCTAAAAGAGCGAGTCATCTTCATCGTCGGCCCGATCGAAGATCAAATGGCAAACTTGATCGTTGCGCAGCTACTTTTTTTAGAGTCTGAGAACCCTGATAAAGACGTGCATCTGTACATCAATTCGCCGGGTGGTTCGGTGACGGCAGGTCTATCGATCTATGACACAATGCAGTTCATCAAACCTGAGGTCAGCACCATGTGTGTCGGACAGGCTGCCTCGATGGGTGCATTCTTGCTAAGTGGCGGTGAAAAAGGCAAGCGGCTAATCCTTCCCAATGCTCGCACAATGATTCACCAGCCCAGTGGTGGTGCTCAAGGGCAGGCGACTGACATTGAGATTCAAGCGAAGGAAATTCTCTTCTTGCGCGAGCGGCTAAATAAATTGTTAGCCGAGCACACCGGACAATCACTCGACGTGATCGAGCGGGATACCGAGCGGGATCGTTTCATGAGTGCAGAACAGAGCGTGGAGTACGGATTGGTCGACGCGGTGATCAGTTCACGCTAATCGCGCAACACATCAGTGATGTCGATCTATCGTCTTGCATTAGGCGTAGAAACATATCATCGTTGAAATCAAGCGGTGAGGCAGTAGGATTTAACGCATGACACGAGAAAACACGACAGGGGATGATGGCGGCAAGCTGCTGTATTGTTCTTTCTGTGGCAAGAGCCAAAACGAAGTTCGTAAGCTCATTGCTGGCCCATCGGTGTTCATTTGCGACGAGTGCGTAGATCTCTGCAACGACATTATCCGCGAAGAGATTCAGGAAAGTGTTTCTGTAGAAGCAGAAGAAAAGCTCCCAATACCCAAGGAAATCAATGACATATTGGATGAGTATGTCATTGGGCAGGCGCGCGCAAAGCGCGTGTTGTCGGTGGCGGTTTACAATCATTATAAGCGCCTCCGAAAGGATGACGCACGCAATGGCGACGATGTCGAGCTGGGTAAATCCAACATCCTGCTTGTGGGGCCGACAGGCTCTGGCAAAACACTGTTAGCGGAGACGCTGGCCCGACTGCTCGATGTACCTTTTACAATTGCGGACGCAACAACGCTCACAGAGGCGGGTTATGTCGGCGAAGATGTCGAAAACATCATTCAAAAACTGTTACAAAAGTGCGACTACGATGTGGAAAAGGCACAAGAGGGCATCGTTTACATCGACGAAATCGACAAGATATCTCGTAAATCCGACAACCCCTCGATCACAAGAGACGTGTCGGGTGAGGGCGTTCAGCAGGCTCTCCTCAAGCTGATCGAAGGTACGGTCGCCTCGGTGCCACCCCAAGGTGGACGCAAGCATCCCCAACAGGAATTCCTTCAGGTCGATACCAGCAACATCCTCTTTATTTGCGGAGGTGCCTTCGCGGGCTTAGACAAAGTCATCCAAAATCGCTCCGATAAGGGTGGCATAGGTTTTTCAGCTGACGTGAAGAGCAAGTCGGAAAACAAGGAGTTTGCCGAGAGCATCCAAGACCTAGAACCTGAAGATCTGGTGCAATACGGTTTGATCCCCGAGTTCGTGGGACGACTCCCGGTAATTGCCACGCTTGAAGAACTCGATGTGCCCGCACTCGTCCAAATCCTCACTGAACCCAAGAATGCGTTAACCAAGCAGTACCGAAAGATGTTCGATATGGAAGGTGTAGAGATCAATTTTCGAGACGATGGGCTTCGCGCCGTCGCGGAACGCGCAATGGAGCGCAAAACAGGAGCTCGTGGTCTGCGATCGATCTTGGAGAACGTGCTTCTTGATTCAATGTACAACATCCCATCGCAGGCGGATGTGGCAAAAATCGTGGTTGACGAGTCAGTGATCAAGGGCGAATCCGAGCCGTTATTGGTGTACGAAAGCCAGGATATGGCAAAAGCCGCCGCTGACGAATAAATCCATTCACTTGGGACTCACCGCCCTTGTAAAAGAGCCAAGCCGTCCCCACGTCACCTACAAGACATGGAGACAACTATGAGCGACTTGGCCGCTACTCAATTACCGTTATTACCGTTGCGCGATGTGGTGGTGTACCCACACATGGTGCTGCCGCTATTCGTCGGAAGAGAGCGCTCTATTCAGGCGCTAGAGCATGCCATGACTGGCAACAAACAAGTGTTGTTAGTGGCACAACGGCACGCGCCCGATGACGACCCAGACGTTGATGACCTGTACCAGGTCGGCACGATCTCCACTATTTTACAGCTACTAAAACTGCCTGACGGCACCATTAAGGTGCTGGTAGAGGGCAGTGCTCGAGCGGTCATTGAAGCTATCGACACCGAGGAGACTTTCTCGATGGCGACAGTTAGGTCTCTAGAATGCGAGGAGCTCGATGCAGACGGCGAGCACGACGCAGTTAAGACAACGGTTGCTCATTTCGAGAAATATGTGGGCGTCAGCAAAAAGGTGCCGAGCGAAGTGTTAACGTCTCTCTCGGGCATAGACGAACCCGGACGATTAGCGGATACAATCGCTGCTCATATGTCAGTCGACCTTGCCGAAAAGCAAAACATTCTTGAGATGTCTTCGGTGAAATCCCGTCTAGAGCACCTGATGTCTTTAATGGATTCCGAGATCGATCTTTTTCAGGTAGAGAAGAAAATTCGCGGTCGCGTTAAAAAGCAAATGGAGAAGAGTCAGCGTGAATACTACCTCAACGAGCAGATGAAGGCGATCCAGAAAGAATTGGGTGAGATGGATGACGCACCTAACGAGGTCGACGAACTTCAAACCCGCATCGATGAAGCCAACATGCCCGCTGAAGCGCTTGAAAAGGCCAACTCTGAGCTCTCTAAGCTTAAAATGATGTCACCGATGTCCGCCGAAGCATCGGTAGTCAGAGGTTATATCGAGTGGTTAGTTGGTGTTCCGTGGAAAAAGCGGAGCAAAATTAAGCACGACATCAAGCGCGCACAAACCATATTGGATCAGGACCACTACGGCCTAGAGGAAGTCAAAGACAGAATCCTTGAATACCTCGCAGTGCAAAAGCGTGTCCGCAAGCTCAAAGGTCCGGTGCTCTGCTTGGTCGGTCCTCCGGGAGTGGGTAAGACTTCTTTGGGTGAATCGATTGCAAAATCTACCAATCGGAAGTTTGTACGCATGGCCTTGGGGGGAGTTCGGGACGAGGCTGAAATCCGAGGACATCGACGAACCTACATAGGCTCCATGCCCGGAAAGTTGGTGCAAAAAATGGTGAAGGTGGGGGTTAAAAACCCACTGTTCCTCCTCGATGAAATCGACAAGATGGGTATGGATCACCGTGGGGATCCTGCGTCTGCAATGCTCGAGGTGTTAGACCCAGAGCAAAATCATGCGTTCAACGATCACTACTTGGAGGTCGATTACGACCTATCGGATGTGATGTTCGTCTGCACCTCAAACACCATGAATATTCCGGGTCCTCTACTAGATCGTATGGAAGTTATCCGGATCCCTGGTTATACCGAGGATGAGAAACTGAGTATCGCGAAGAAGTACCTTGTGCCAAAGCAGATCAAGGTCAATGGGTTAAAACAAGACGAGGTGAGCATTAGTGATGACGCGATACTCGATGTGATTCGCTACTACACTCGAGAGGCGGGTGTGCGAGCGATGGAGCGAGAAGTCGCAAAAATTTGCCGAAAGGTCGTCAAGCGCATTGCGTTGGATGACTGGGAGCGCGGTGGTGAAGTCAGCTCGAAAAACGTCGAGGACCTGCTGGGAGTTCGAAAATTCAATTTCGGTGTGGCCGATGAGACTAACCAAGTAGGAGAAGTCACCGGTCTTGCATGGACTTCTGTTGGCGGAGAGCTGCTCACGCTTGAGGCGGCAGCGGTCGCTGGCAAGGGTAGACATGTGCGTACCGGTAGTTTGGGTGATGTCATGCAAGAGTCGATACAAGCCGCCATGACCGTGGTTCGATCACGCTCGCAGGTATTGGGTATACCCGCCAGCTATCACGACCAGCACGATCTCCACATCCACGTGCCCGAGGGGGCGACACCCAAGGACGGGCCCAGTGCTGGGATTGGCATGTGCACAGCGCTTGTCAGTGTTTGCACAGGCATCCCTGTACGCGCTGATGTAGCAATGACCGGCGAAATCACACTGCGTGGCGAAGTGCTGCAGATCGGAGGGCTGAAGGAGAAACTACTTGCAGCAAGACGCGGTGGCATTAAGACCGTTATCATCCCTCAGGAGAATGAACGTGATCTCGCCGAAGTGCCGGATAACATCAAAGAAAATCTAATCATCAAACCTGTCAAGTGGATCGATGAAGTATTGACGATTGCACTTGAAAGCCAGCCGGAGCCGCTTTCAGACGAGGCGTATTTGGCATCGTCGGATAAGCCGCAGACGCCAGCCTCGCTAGAAGACAGGGAGAATTCGGGGAAAGCGACGTCACATTGATGAAAAAGTGGCGCAAGTAGCGATATAAGCGCGCGAATTGTTTGACCTGCCGCGGTTTTAGTGGGTAGTCTTGACGACGGTGAAACACCTTTTTCCAACGCTAATTGAGAGGAACTTTTGTGAATAAGAATGAACTAATAGACGCGATTGCGTCAGAAGCCGATCTTCCTAAAGCTGCAGCGGGCCGCGCCCTTGACGCAGCGGTCGCCGCCATCAGCGGTGAGCTGGCGAAAGGTGGTAGCGTAGCGCTCGTAGGTTTTGGAACGTTTTCTGTGAAGGCTCGCGCCGCGCGTGAAGGCCGTAACCCCCGAACTGGCGAGACTATCGCAATTGCAGCGTCGAATACACCCAGCTTTAAAGCAGGTAAGGCGCTCAAAGACGCCTGCAACAGCTAAGCTAAGTAATACCAAGCCAGCTGGGGCTGGCTTTCAAAAAAAAAGGCGCATAAAGCGCCTTTTTTTTGTATAGAATCTCCGCTCGATTTACTACGCAGTAGTTAGGTAAGGAAAAATATAAATGCTCCAAAGCATGCGAGAGGGCGCACAGAGCGTCTGGGCAAAAATCATCATTGCACTCATTGTTATTAGCTTTGCCATTTTTGGACTTGAGACCTTGAGCTTATCGGGTACCGGCACGAGTGCCGCCGAGGTTAATGGGGACGAAATCTCACTTCTCGAACTCGATTATGCGATTCAGCAACAGCGGCAGGTAATGAGCGAGCGATTTGGTGACCAGATTGAGCCCAGCATGCTGGACGATGATTTATTGCGACCCGCGGCCCTTGAGTCACTGATTCAAAGACGGTTGCTCAATGATTACGCATCAGAACTCGCGCTCGCAGCCTCACCGCGCGCCATCGGTAGAATCATCACGAGCGATCCGAACTTTCTGATAGACGGAGTATTCGATCCTGAATATTACCGTCAAGTTCTCGCGACTCAGGGACTCAGCCCCGAACAGTATCGACTCGATCGTGAGCGCACAGATCGCCTGATACAGCTAGACTCTGCGATTGGGGCCGACTTCATTACTAATAGTGAGCGTTCAGCCGCAGCCAATATTGTCGTCGAGCGACGTGATATTCGTTATCTAGAGGTTCCAAAAGACAGCCTTGTCGTAGCTGATGACGTCAGTGATGAGGCGGTTGAAATCTACTACCGCGACAACCCGGCATTATTCCAACGGGACGAGGAAGTTCGGGTTGATTACGTAGTCCTGACTCCCCAAGACTTCGAAGCACCTGTTGATATGTCGATTGTGGGTGCTGAACTCGAGCGAGCTGAATCCGAATTTGATGCCAAGGCAGAGGCTGAGATCGCCCATATATTGTTGACACAAGGCAGCGACGAGGCGGCTGTTGATTTTGACAGTAGAGTATCTGCCGCCGCAGCAAGAATAGCGGATGGAGATGACTTTGTAGCTCTAGCCCAAGAACTATCTGACGACATCGGCTCAGCCGCGATTGGTGGTGACCTGGGTTTTACAGACGGCACCGTCTTTCCTGATGCGATGGAAGAGGCTATTGCCAACCTTACAGTAGGTCAGGTATCAGACCCCGTCGAAACTGATGCGGGCATTCACTTTATTTTACTAAAACAGCGCAGCGCACCAGCGCAGCCCGATAACGAGGTCTTGCGGGCAGAGATCATTGCTTCCTTACGGCAAGCAGAGTCTGAGCGGGCTTTGCTCTTGGTTGTGGATGAATTACGAGACGCCGTTTTCTCGTTACCCACCCTGACAGAGGCAGCAGAACAGCTAGGCCTAGAGACAGCCACATCAGCCTTTTTCTCAGAAGCTTCGGGCGCCGGTCTGTTCGCTGAACCGAGCTTGCGGCAAGCAGCGTTCGCTCCTGACGTACTTGAAGATCGGAATAGTAGCGAGGTCATTGAATTGTCGGAAAGCCGCTTTGTCGCTATGCAGATAAACGACTATCGGCCTGCGGGAGCCAAGCCTTTAGTCGATGTAAAGACAGATGTTATAGCACAGCTTCGCGCGACAGCTGAGCAGGATGCACTCGAGGCTCTGCGAGCCTCAGTCAATGCTCGGCTTTCTGTGGGCGAAACCCTCGAGGCCATCGCTCAGGCTGAAGGCCTCGAGTGGCAGGTAGAGCTAGCGGCAACGCGGAAAAATACGCTGTTGGATCCAGCTATCTTAAATACTGCCTTCGCGTTTCCTGCTGAAGATACACAATCAGTGGGTGCCGTACCCCTTGGCGGGGATGCGTTTGCTCTCGTCCAGTTGGCTCGCGTGACCGAGGGCGATATTGCAACGTTGACGACTGGGGAAACTGAAGCCTTTATCGAGGAGCTTGCCCGCTTTCAAACGCAGCTCGTGTATGAGGAGTTCATGGCCGACCTTCGGCGTAACGGCAATGTTATCGTCCGTTAGTAGCGGCTTAGTCCTTTGGCAATCGACAATTTTGCGGCGCTAGTTCAACAGGCACAGAAGGCGACTGAAACGCCCACTCGCGAGGCTTTTGTAGGAAGTATTACGGGTAGAGAGCCGTACCCGCTAGAAAAATGGAATCCTAGTCATTGCGGGCACGTTGATATCCGAATAGATCGCGAGGGAACTTGGTTTCATGAGGGGAGCGCGATTCGGCGCCCCGAGCTTATCACCCTATTTTCAGCACTGCTCCGGCGGGAAGACGATGGAAAATACTACCTCGTAACTCCTGTAGAGAAGTGTGAGATCACGGTGGATCTGCACCCGCTTATGATCGTCGATACCACGACTATAACCGGAGGCTCCGATAATCAGCGTCTTGGTTTTGTACTCAATGTAGGCGGCATCATGCCACTAAATCGCGATTCAGGACTCACCCCCGAGCCGCAAGCGAGCGGGGCAGCCTTCATCCGATTACCGCGGAATTTGACGGCTCTCTTTACGAGAGCCGCCTGGTATAGGTTAGTAGCCGATGCCGACGAGAACGGTACTATCTTGAGCGGTAGCGATAGGTTCTCACTACTGTAGAGCCCGTTATCGTCCTACATATTCGGGTAATTAGGCCCACCAAAGCCCTCAGGGGCCACCCAGCGAATGTTTTGCGACGGGTCTTTGATATCACAGGTCTTACAGTGAACGCAGTTCTGGGCGTTAATCTGAAAGCGCGGCCCGTCACCATCATCCAAGACCTCATACACACCGGCGGGGCAATAACGCTGCGCGGGTTCTGCATAGGTCGGCAAATTGACCTGAATCGGGATGGAAGAATCGACTAACTGCAAGTGACAAGGCTGATCTTCCTCATGGTTGGTATTCGACAGAAACACCGACGACAACCGGTCGAATGTAACGACATTGTCAGGCTTCGGGTAATCGATTGGCTTTGACTCAGCTGCAGGTTTCAAGCAGGCGTGATCGGGTTTCTTGTCACGCAGCGTGAAGGGCATATTGCCCCGCATGATGGTCTGATCTACCCAAACCGCGGCTGCGCCGAGGAAAGCGCCAAAGGTATGCATATAGCCCGCAAAGTTACGCGTAGACTTCAGCTCTTTGCCCAACCATGATTGCGATACCCGTGATTCAAAGCCTGTGAGATCTGACGCTGGTGCCTCTGTCGCCATGGCAGTCATTATCTCTTCGGCGGCGAGGATGCCGCTCTTCATCGCTGTGTGATTACCCTTAATTTTGACTGCGTTCAAGGTTCCGGCATCACAGCCAATCAGTAGACCACCAGGAAATGACATCTTAGGCAGTGAATTTAGTCCGCCCTTTGCCAACGCGCGTGCGCCATAGGCGAGCCGCGTTGCTCCTTCTAGGTAAGGCTTGGTCTTGGGGTGTGTTTTCCAGCGCTGGAACTCTTCAAACGGGCTAAGGTACGGGTTGGAGTAATTCAAGTCGGTGATCAAACCGATATAAACCTCGTTGTTTTCGGCGTGATACATGAACGCACCGCCGGAGGAGCCGGAGTCAGACAGCGGCCAGCCAATCCCATGAATGACTTTACCTTCTTCATGGAGTTCGGGATCAATCTGCCAGACCTCCTTAATACCGATACCGTAGTGTTGAGGATCCTTACCCTCATCGAGTCCAAAGTGGGTAATTAATTCCTTGCCTAGGTGACCTCGGCAACCCTCAGCAAAGAGCGTGTAACGCGCGTGGAGTTCCATGCCTTGCTCATGCCCATCCTTTGGCTCACCGTCGACGTTGAGTCCCATATCACCGGTCGCGATGCCTTTGACTGAACCGTCCTCGTGAAACAGGACTTCAGCCGCGGCAAATCCCGGATAAACCTCAACACCGAGATTTTCCGCTTGCTCAGCTAACCACCGACAAACATTACCCATCGATACGATGTAATTACCGTGATTGTGAACGGGCGGAGGCAATAGGAACGATGGCAGTTTTACTGCCCCTTTGTCAGATGTATAAAAGTAAAAAACATCTTCCGTGACAGAGGTGGTCAGTGGTGATTCCATGTCTTTCCACTCAGGCAGGAGTTCGTCGAGTGCAGACGTTTCAAAGACCGCGCCAGACAGAATGTGCGCTCCAACCTCTGACCCCTTCTCCACGACACAAACGCTCATTTCAGTGTCGCTCTCGGCTGCTAGTTGTCGCAACTTAATAGCGGCCGATAATCCCGCCGGGCCGGCCCCCACGATCACGACATCGAATTCCATTGACTCTCGTTCCACACGCGCCTCCCAGTTATAGTCACTATGCGTCAATCGGTGGTCAAAATTACGGTTAAGACTCGCTTTTTTGAACCGCGGGTATGTTAAAGTATTGTGATGCTTGGGTGTAGTTAGTAAGCCGCTAAATCTAGCGCTTCATACCAGCTATTCAGATACCAAATCTTTCTATGGAGATGCTATGAAAGTACTCGTCGCAGTAAAGCGAGTTGTCGATTACAACGTCAAGGTAAGAGCCAAGACGGATGGATCGGACGTCGAGCTCAATAACGTAAAAATGGCGATCAACCCCTTTTGCGAAATTGCTGTCGAAGAAGCAGTTCGGTTAAAGGAAGCGGGCACCGCATCAGAGGTGGTTGTCGTGTCTGTAGGTGACAAATCGTGCCAAGAGCAGTTGAGAACCGCGCTAGCCCTTGGTGCCGACCGCGGCATTCATGTCGAAGCTGACGGTCGACCAGAGCCTCTGGAGATTGCGAAGCTACTGAAAGGGGTTGTCGATACGGAATCTCCAGAGCTCGTAATTCTCGGTAAGCAATCAATTGACGGTGACAACAACCAAACAGGACAGATGCTCGCGGCACTAGCGGGTATGGGGCAAGGCACGTTTGCGTCCGAGGTCAGTGTTAGCGATGGCACCGTGCAGGTTATCCGTGAAATTGATGGTGGTTTGCAGACCGTGTCTCTATCGTTACCAGCTGTGGTTACTACCGACCTGCGTCTTAACGAGCCACGTTACGCGTCTCTACCTAACATTATGAAGGCGAAAAAGAAGCCGCTCGATGCAATGACGCCAGCCGATCTCGGCGTCGATATCAAGAGCCATGTTGAATTGCTAGGTGTAACACCACCACCCGAGCGCTCTGCCGGTATCAAGGTGGAATCGATCGAACAACTCGTCGACAAACTCAAGAACGAAGCGAAGGTGATCTCATGAAAACGTTAGTAGTTGCAGAACACGACAATGACACCCTTAAGGCGGCCACCCTTAATGCGATTGCGGCAGCGAAAGAGCTTGGTGGCGATATCGACGTCCTGGTTGCTGGTGCTGGATGCTCAGGTGCTGCGAGCGCAGCAGCTGCGGCCGACGGAGTTGCAACCGTATTATCTGCCGATAATCCGGCCTATGAGCATCAGCTCGCCGAAAATGTGAGCCTGTTGGTGGCAGGCTTGGCGGCTGACTACGACTATGTGGTCGCGCCGGCAACAGCCAACGGAAAGAACACCATGCCACGAGTCGCGGCACTCCTCGATGTCGCGCAAATCTCTGACATTACCGCTGTGGTCAGCGCGGATACATTTGAGCGTCCTATCTACGCGGGTAACGTGATAGCTACTGTGCGCTCAAGCGATGCGAAGAAGGTGATCACTGTTCGAACCACCGGTTTCGATGCTGTAGCAGCAGAGGGGGGTAGTGCGGCTATCGAGTCAGTGGCTGCTGTGCACAACGCTGGTGTCTCTACTTTCGTTGGCGAGGAGGTAGCTGTATCTGATCGCCCAGAGCTTACATCAGCTTCTGTGGTAATTTCCGGGGGTCGCGGCATGCAAAACGGCGATAACTTCACTATGCTAGAAGGCATCGCAGACAAGTTAAATGCGGCCATTGGCGCGTCACGCGCCGCAGTTGATGCAGGCTTTGTACCCAACGATTACCAGGTCGGACAGACCGGTAAGATCGTCGCACCGGATCTCTACATTGCTGTTGGTATCTCAGGCGCTATTCAGCACCTAGCTGGCATGAAAGACAGTAAAGTCATCGTAGCGATCAACAAGGACGAAGATGCGCCAATCTTCCAAGTAGCCGATTACGGTCTTGTTGCGGATCTGTTTTCTGCCTTACCAGAACTCGAAGCGGCTCTCTGAGCCGCTCACTTTGCCAAAAATAGGGGGAAATTATGGCGAAAAGTAATCTCGACGATAGCACAGCCGATGCCATCGTCGCTGTGGTGGTTGTGTCTGTAGTTGTGCTGGCAGTAGTTAATTGGCTAGCAGGCTTGCCAGCCTAACCCACAGCATTGCCCCGGCGGCGCTCTATGCGAGCGACTAAGCCCTACGACGGCGCTAACTGCTCCAGTTTGTAAGATGACGACCAGAGCCGGTGACCGATGTGTCACCGGCTTTTTTTCATTCTGCCCTTGATTGCTGCCCAACCATCGGAAAGCGAGCGGTGGGTGCCGAGTATCCACCTGTTAATAGGTATCTGGACGCTTACGTTTTGATCACCGGCTGTTCTGTCCAGATCGACAAAATGATATTCTTTAGTCACAACGCGTTGAGACCTTTGACATGATCACTATCACCGAATCAGCTCGCAGCTACCTCAAAGAGCTCCTAGACAAGCAAGAGGACGCTTTGGGCGTCAGGGTTTTCATCAATAACCCAGGCACTCCCAGAGCCGAGACCTGCATCGCTTACTGTCGCGAAGGTGACAAGCAAGCGTCAGATGAGGCGTTTGATTTTGAATTATTTCAAGCATGGATTGAGGCGAGAAGCCTCCCGTTCTTGGAAGACGCCGTAGTTGACTACGCCAAGGATAAAATGGGTGGACAACTGACTATCAAAGCGCCTAACGCCAAGATGCCGCACGTTGATGCCGACAGTCCGATTGAAGACCGTATTAATTACGTACTGTACAACGAGGTAAATCCATCGCTCGCATCACATGGTGGTGACGTGTCGTTAGTAGAGATTACCGACGAGAATGTGGCCATTCTACGCTTCGGGGGGGGCTGTCAGGGCTGCTCAGCCGTTAGCATTACGCTCAAAGATGGTGTGGAAAAGACGTTGATCGAGCAAATCCCCGAACTCACGGGCGTTCGCGATATGACTGATCACACCGATCGAAGTAACGCCTACTACTAGCGCTGACTCAATACAGCTCTGACTGAGCTAGCCAGCGATCTCAGCGTTTTCTCGGTGTCATCCCAGCCCATGCATGCGTCGGTGACTGATACACCGTACTCGAGATCAGATAAATTTTTTGGAATGTTTTGACGGCCTGGATTCAGGTGGCTCTCCAGCATGACTCCAATGATCGAGCGGTTTCCTTGCTCGATCTGACTCGCAATGTTGTCGACCACAAGGGGCTGAACATTGTGATCTTTACCTGAATTGGCATGACTACAGTCCACCATGATGTTTGGCGCCAAGCCAGCGCCAGTCAATGCCTCTTCACACCGGCTGATATGAACACTGTCGTAGTTAGGTCCCGCACTACCACCGCGGAGTACCACATGGCCATAGGGATTACCTTTGGTCTCGAAAATCGAGACTGCACCATCTGAGTTGATTCCCAAAAATCGGTGGGGATGCGCCACTGACTGCAACGCATTGATGGCGACTTCCAGCCCACCATCGGTACCATTTTTGAAGCCAACAGCAGAGGACAGACCACTCGCCATTTCACGATGGGTTTGCGATTCCGTTGTTCGCGCACCAATGGCGGACCAACAGATCAAATCTTGAAGATACTGCGGCGTGATTGGGTCGAGTGCCTCAGTGGCGGTAGGCAGCCCCATCGCCAATAAGTCACGCAATAACTCACGACCCATGGCCAAGCCAGCTTCGATATCAAAAGAGTCATCCAAGTGAGGGTCATTGATCAGGCCTTTCCAACCAGTCGTGGTTCGCGGTTTTTCGAAATACACCCGCATGACGATGTACAGACTGTCAGATAGCTCATCAGCAATCGCTTTAAGCTTCTCGGCATAAACCAATGCTGAATCCACATCATGAATCGAGCAGGGGCCTACCACAACGAAGAGTCGTGGATCGTCTCTGTCTAAGATTGAGTTGATCGTATGTCGAGCGGCACTGACAAAGTCGAAAACCGAACGGTCAACGCGAACAGACTCTCGCAAATCGGCAGGCGCAATCAGTGTTTTTTGAGCGGCCACATTGATATTGTGAACACTTGGCGATGTCATATCGTGTATCCCAGTCTTTGTGCGGTGCGGAGTCTACATCGAGAAGCTGGCTCCGTCATGATAAATGAGGTTTTTAAGCGAAGCTCAGGGCGCACTGACTGACAGGTGGCGACGATAGAGGGTATTAGCATAGACGAAGTAAACGATGAAGCGTTGCGGGAAGCCCTAGCGCGCGGCGTCACAATCTTAACGCCTACACACCGGTATGCCCGCGATCTTAGCCAACGGTTTCGAGACAGGGAGGCAGAAGTTTCTGCTATGTCTTCACAGATTCTCAGTGTGGACCGGTGGGCAGAGGGGCGGTGGAGACATCTTGCAGAGCAAGGTCTCTGTGAGCCAAGGCGCCTACTAAACACCTACGAGCGACAGACTGTGTGGCGAGATATCGTCGTGTCGGAGATCGAATCCCGCGATGCTGAATTCGCTCTGATCCTACCCCAGGTGGCGAGCCAACTCGCTCAACGCTGCCGAGAAATCATGAAAACCCACCGGGTGCCGTGGTCGATCCAGGGTATAAAAAGTATTTTCTCAATCGAATTTGATACTAAAGTCTTTTATGAGTGGTTGAGTGCATGCGATCGTTTGTTGGCGAAGAAGCAGTGGCTGTTCCCCGAGGATTTGCACGAAGTCATCAGCCAAGCCACAGTGAATAAATCCGGGGAAGTTTGGCTTTTAAATCATCCAGCACCCACACCAGCATTGAAAGAGGCCATCGAGGTCTGTTTTGAGTCTTCAACTTGGTTCGAACTCACGCCATGGCGCGATCCGGAGCCTGCCCTGCAGTTCGAATCTAAGTCCCAGGAGTTGAAGGCGGCAGCGATATGGGCACTGGACACGCAGGCAACTCCAGGAGCTTCGTGCGCCATTGTATTGAGTAACTATCAAGAGGATCGAGCCGAGCTGGAATATCGCTTGCGTGAGGCCTTTCAGTGCCTGGACGCCGAGTATACCGCGCTGCCAGTGACTTTTAGTCGAGGATTGGAGTTATCCAGAGTACCTGTATTTCGGGATTTATTGCTTTTGCTGCGCCTGCTCGAGGGTGACCTCACGCGTAATGGGCTAGTTGCGCTTCTTAGGTCGCCTTATCTCGTCGGTCGACAGCCGCCCAAAAGCTTTGCAACCCTTATTGAACGATTGTTTGCTACGCGAAAAGCAAGGCTAAATATTGCGGATATTCGTTCGCTAATGACGAAAGAAGATCGGGAGCAACGGTTGCTGTCGGGTCTTTTGCAGGCTCGCGATGCTCGCTGGCATACCAAGAAATACAGCGTTGGCGAATGGCGCACCGCGCTTATCGAACTCATTGATCAAATTCGCTGGCCCAGCCAAACAGCGTTGGATTCACTGGAGTACCAGCAGGTATCGCAGCTTACCAACGTGCTTGACTCCATCGAAATGAATCCAGCGCTTGGTCGAGAGATAAGTCTCACGCGATTCATCCAAGAGTTAGAAACCGCATTAAAAGGCCAGTTATTTCAGCCTAAAACCGATCAGCACCTCATTACTGTGTTAGCACTGCAGGACGCGGTCGGGCTGGAGTTCGAATCGGTACGAGTGGTCGGTACCTCCAGCCAACATCTTCCCAGCACGGTCGCGCCACTCGCGTTTATTCCACAGGCGGTAAAGCGCCAATTTGGAATCGATGTTGATGACATGGTTGCCGAGCAAAGGCGGGTCGGAGCTATGCTAGAGGCCCTTCGAAGCAATGCCGAAAGCTTTCAGATGACAATGAGCCGCCAGATCGATGGGGCTGCGAACCTCTCGAGTATCTTTTGCTCTGAGCTCGTTCCAGCGGATAGCAATATTTTGACCGTTGAGCGCTGGGTCGGCCCTGGAGACCAAGAGTCTCTTGAGCATCTTGTCGCAGATGAGACCACCTCATTACCCAGACCACATGCCAGCAAAGGGGGAACAGGACTACTTCAGAGCCAGGCCGATTGTGGTGTGCAAGCCTGGTTGAGACATCGTATGGGGCTGAAACCACTTAAAACCGCTGACATAGCGCTTAACGCTCTAGACCGTGGGACGACCCTACACCGAGCGCTAGAGTTGCTTACAAAGCGTTTGAACGACCGGCAGGCGTTTCTAAGCTGCACCGACGGCGACGCCCTCAGTATTTGCGAAGAGGCCGCTCGAGGCGCTGTGAATCATTTGGACAGTGATGTACGCCAGCGCGTCGGAGGAGGGATTCTTAAACTTGAGGAGGCTCGACTAAAAGAAACCTTGCTCACTTGGATCGATTTTGAACGAACAAGAACAATTGAATTTGAAATAGAGCAACGTGAATACAAGATATCGTGGCTGCACAACGGGTTAGAGCTTAACGTCACTGCAGACCGTATCGACCGCTTGGAATCTGGCGATACGCTGATCATCGATTATAAAAGCAGCCCGAGCCCCTCAATCTATCCTTGGGTTAATCCTGTGCTTCGCTTGCCGCAGCTACCTGCCTACGCCATTGCTACTCAGCGCTTGGGCGCAATTGGTATCGCCGCACCCAAGCGCAAGGATCCCGAGCTGTTGATCGCTGGCAGTGCGGTGGGAATTGCCGCTGTCGATACTAAAGCTCAAAAAGCCATGGACAAGGCAGGCTTGAGTGACACAGCTGCTTTAGTCGTGCATTGGGACGCCCTGTTAGCCAATCTCGTCGACGACTACCTCAACGGAAGCCTGACGCTCCCTGAGTCCGACAGTGTGTGCAGGCTCTGTGACTTCCATGCTATTTGCAGAATAAGACTGACCGAGGATGAGCAGGACGCGGAACTCGAGTGGAGCAGGTAAATGAGTGATCAAGCTATTCGAGCACGCTTGCTTAAGACCGACGAGAGCTTTTGTGTCACGGCGCCTGCTGGATCGGGCAAGACTAGTGTACTGACACAGCGCATCCTCTCGTTGCTTGCCAAGGTTGATAAACCAGAGCAGGTATTAGCAATCACTTTTACCCGTAAAGCAGCGGCAGAAATGAAGTCGCGCGTTCTCGAAGCACTAGTGGCGGCCAAGCAACACAAAAAAGCAACATCAGAGCATGAACAACTCACCATCGACCTTGCAAAGCGGGCGATTGAACACAGTCATCAAACCGGCAGGGAGATCCACGCAGAGTCTCTGAACATTAAGACGATCGATGGTCTTTGCGGCTATTTGAGTCGCGGCATGCCGCTATTGAGTGGTTTGGGAGGGAGTGTCGGTCTCGTGGAGGACGCGTCGCCCCTTTATCGTGAGGCTGTTGAGGGACTTTATGCACAACTGCCTGCCGACAATGATTATGCTGATTCACTCAGGGCGCTTCTGCTGAGTTTTGACAACGACTGGCAGCGGCTGTCAGAGCTACTGCTGGACCTCTTATCGCGAAGGGCCGATTGGCTCAGAGAGCTCGGCCAGCACATCTCCCCTCAGCAATCTGAAACCGCTATCCGCAGCAACATCGCAGGGAATATTGAGTCGAGGTTGGCGATCGCGGCTCAGTCAATATCAACGCCGCAACTAGAGCTGGTAAAAACCTTGGCCATACGAGCGGCGATGCGGATCGCCGCCACCTATGCCGAGGGAGCCAATAGCTCGAGGACGATTCCTCTCTGTCCTGAAGGCGACTTTTCGTTAGCCCCTACCACCGACTGCCTAAAATACTGGCAGTGGCTCTGTCGACTAATCCTGAAGGGCGACGACGACGTTCGAGCGCGTCTGACGGTAAGCGAGGGATTTGGCCCCGATGCCAAGGAAGACAAAGAGGAGCTATCTGCCTTTCTAAGTTTGGTCGCGCAAAACTCAGTGCTTCACGACATATTTGTCGAAATAAGAGCGTTACCACTGCTGGAAAATAGCCTAGACGACTGGCAGGGTGTTTTACATCTCTCTCGCGTTTTGCCGCTGTTGTCCGCACAATTGCTCACTGTATTTCAAAAATACGGCCAGGTTGACTATGCCCACATCGCGATAGCTGCGGAGGATGCGCTGGGACCTGATGACATGCCCACCGATCTAGCCCTCCGATTGGATTATCAAATTTCCCATATTTTGGTGGATGAATTCCAAGACACCTCACTGTCTCAATTCCGCCTTTTGACTCGTCTTTGTCGGGGTTGGCAGGAGCACAATTCGGATCCCAAGCAAAGCAAGCGAACCCTCTTTTTGGTGGGTGACGCGATGCAAAGCATTTACGGGTTTCGACATGCCAATGTCAGTCTCTTTGTCCGAGCCGCTACTGACGGCGTCGCGGGCATACCGCTAACAAGTCTCGCGTTAACCATGAACTTTCGCTCCCAGGCGGGGCTCGTGTCGTGGGTGAACACCCATTTTGAGCCCTTACTCCCAGAGGCTGCAGATTTACGGTTAGGCGCCGTTCCTCAGACCAAAGCTGAGGCACATCATGAAACGTCCCGTGAGCCTGCGGTTCAAATTCACGTTTACCCGGATGACCGGATGCGGGAGGCTGAAGCCACGGCCATAAGAATCTTGGAGCTGAGAAAGAGTGAACCTGATAGCTCAATAGCTGTTTTAGGACGCTCGAGGCCCGCGCTACAGCCCACAGTGCAAGCACTGTTGGCTGAAGGCCTCGAGATCAACGGGAGCGACTTAACCGCCTTAGAAAAGCGCCCAGTGATCAATGATTTGCTATCGCTGTGCCGCTATCTCGCCAACCCAGCGGATCGGGTTGCCTACAGTGCCCTGCTCAGGAGCCCACTTTGTGGGATGACCGCAGCTGATATAGAGATAATGTCACGCATAGAGCGCAGTCAGTCAGAGGTCTTCGATCCATCGCCCGTAGATCTGATCGGTGACGAATTGAGCCCCGATGGATCGATGAGACTCAAACACCTTCGGGCTGGTTTGCAGTGGGCAGAATCGAAACGTGACCGACTCGATCTAGCGGTTTGGATCGAGCTCACCTGGCTGAAGCTGGGCGGTGCTTTAGCCTCTAATGAAGCCGATCTCTCCGACGCCGAAGCTTTTCTTAGCAAACTCCGGAGCTTCGAGAAAGCCGGGCAAGGCTTCGATATCGAAGGTCTAAGTCGCTGGGCAGCCGATTCGTTTTCAAGCTCTGAAAAAGGTCAGGATGCAATCGAAGTGATGACTTTACACAAGAGTAAAGGACTAGAGTTCGATCATGTTTTTATTGTTGGCTGTGGTCAGCGAGATCGAAGCAGTGATAGAGCGCTTTTGCATTGGCATCGCGATCCGGAAAACGGATTTTTGATTGCAGCACGCCCCGAGGATAATCAAAGCGAAGGCCTCTATAACTACCTTCATTGGATGCAGAAGACTCGGGAAGGCTACGAAGCGATCCGACTTTACTATGTTGGCGTTACCCGCGCGAAGGTGAGTTGCTGCCTATCAGGTACGAGACCATCAACGTCTGTATGGCCACCCAAGCCCGGTAATAGTATTTTTGGACGGCTCTGTGAAGTGGCGAGCATCTCCTGCCATTACCACGATCCCATTATTGCCGATAACGAAGGCTCGTCTCAAAAGAAACGCCCACTGACGTTATCGAGACTCACCAGCAATTCAATAAATCGACTCAACCTTGCTCAAGGGTATCCAAGCACTCAAGGCCCACCCGCAGAGAGCGTGCTTCACGATCTAACCTTCGCCGACAACCTCGAAGCGAGACGCTTTGGTACCGTGTTACATCGTGGGCTGGAATTGCTCGCTGAGAGGTCAGAACTGCCGGAGCGCTGCCCTGACGCAATTATTCATGCAATGCGGTTTGGTTTGACCCAGCTCAGCTCAAGCCAGTCGGTTACGGCCGACCAGTTAGATTCATTGGAACAGGATTTGAACAGGGTACTGTCAGTACCTGAGACCCGATGGGCCCTCGAAGGACATCTGGATGCCCACAACGAGTTCGAGCTCTGGCTGGAAAATGAGCAGCGACAAGTCATTATCGATAGAACTTTTATCGACGCGAGTAGCGGGATACGCTGGGTGATCGACTATAAAACGAGCAGTCCAACAATCGGTCAAGACAACAGCGCGTTTTTGCAGGATCAAACAGAGCGGTATCGCGCTCAATTACAGCAATATGGCGATGCTATTCGTAGCTGGGATTTGCAGTTAGGGCAAGCACGGGAAGTCAAAGCCGCACTGCTTTTCAGCAGAGCGGCTCAGGTTCACGAAGTTCATCTCTAAGCAGGCCCCAAAGGCACCACGCCAGTCGGGTTGATCGAGCTGTGACTGCCGTAGTAATGCCGCTTGATGTGGTCCTGGTTGATTGTCTCAGCAACCCCAGGGTGAGCCGCTAGCCGGGCGGTATAATCCGCGAGCGCGGGCATCTCGCTAATCTTGTGTCGATTCAATTTAAAGTGACCGTGATACACCGAATCAAATCGGATAAGCGTGGTAAATAGACGCCAGTCGGCCTCAGTCAGTTGATCACCTACAAGATAGTCGCGGTCAGATAAGCGCTGCTCGAGCCAATCGAGCGCATCGAAGACTCGGTGATATTCCTCCTCGTAAACGGCTTGCTCGGTAGCGAATCCCGCCTTGTAAACGCCGTTATTGATATCGTGATAAATCCGCTCATTAACTGCGTCGATCTCTTGCTGCAAGGCATCGGGATAAAAGTCCAGCGAGTTACCGGTCAGCGCATTAAACGACGTATTAAAAATCCGTAGGATTTCAGAGCTTTCATTGTTAACGATGCTACTTGTCGTCTTGTCCCAGAGGACAGGGACTGTCACCCGTCCCTCGTAATCTGGGTCAGCCTTGAGATAGATCTGATACATGTAGTCAGCCCCGGTTTCGGAGTCTGGCTGGCTGAAGACCCAGCCGTTCTCGAGCATGAGTGGATCAACCCCACTCACCGTAATGTGCTCCGTTAAGCCTTTAAGGACGCGAAATATGAGCGTTCTATGCGCCCAGGGACAAGCGAGAGATACAAACAGATGATATCGACCAGACTCCGGTGGTAGGGCAGTACCTTCTGCAATAGCTCGTCTGAAGCAACTGTCCTGACGGATAAAGCGACCGCCATTACCGTCTGTGTCGTACCATTGATCGACCCATTGTCCGTTTACTAGGAGACCCATTTTTACCCCTCTCGTATCAAAGCATCTGCACTAAAACGCCCACTACCCGCCACACTTAGCGATAAACTCATAGCCAACAGAGACAGTGCGAACTCATACCCATTGTTGCTAATGAAAAACCCATTCGCCAAATGGACCGAAAACAGCGCAACCAGCATGACCACACTAGCCAGAATTGCTACGGGGCGAGTCATCAGACCGATTAGCATCGCAATACCACCGAAAAACTCGATTCCACCAGCTGCTAAGGCCATCAACAAGCCGGGAGTGAGCCCAATGGAGGCCATCCATTGACCCGTTGCCTCGAGACCATAGCCTCCCCACCAACCAAACAATTTCTGCGCGCCATGTGCAATGAAGGTGCTTCCCAGCGCAAACCTAATTGCCAGGTCCCAAGATCCGCTGTGACCAACCCATAAAAACTTCATGTTCTTCTCCTTTAAGAAAATTAATTTTTCGACCGTAGATACGGTCAGTGCAGACAATAAATGCTCACATTTATCGAATGAATATG
>NTKA01000032.1 GCA_002456975.1 Halieaceae bacterium MED-G27 | reverse complement strand
CGTCTAGGCCTTCTTTAGTCGCAATCGGCACCTTGTACAGTGTATCGATATTTGCCAGCGGGTTGTTGGTAACCGCAATGATGTCGGCATTAAAGCCTTTGCGCAGTTGCCCTAAACTGGCTCTTGATCCCATGTGATCGGTTGCCACCGACGTCCCAGATTGAATCGCTCGCATCGGCGTCATGCGGCGCTCAATCATAATCCCGAACTGCCAGGCTTTCGTCAGGCTCCCATATTGTGTCGCGCGATCGACAGCGCCAAGCGGCGTATGTCAGCAGGACAACACATCACCATAGGCGTTTCAGATGTCCGATGTTCGTGGGTCGGCTAGTAACTTCGGCCCAAGGGCTTCTTTTAGAGGGGTCAGCCAAGGTTCATAATTCTTCCACTGCTCGAGGGCGTCAGAAAAAATGGGCTGGCGCACCTGCTCTGAGGACGGTGTGCGGACATTGCGCTCAGTCTTATGGAACTCTAGACAGGCTTCTTCGAAGGGTAAACCGCAGTAGTCGAGCATTCGATGAACCTCGGTCTCGAGGTCAGCAACCACGTCCTCGTGCTGGACACGCAATACCTGACCGGGCATCACGGTATCCCAGTGCGCCATTAGGCGCACATAGTCGCGGTAGTATTGTGCGATGTCTTGCTGGGAATAGCTGAACATCTGGCCTTCAGCAAATAGCTGCTTAAAGCCACTAAAGCAGCAGGACATGGGTGCGCGTCGGGCATCGATAATTTTTGCATTTGGCAATATCAACTTGATCAAACCGATGTGCCGGAAGTTATTAGGCATTTTATCGATGAAAAATGGCGCTCCTTGTCGGTGCACACGGGTGTCATTGATGTATTCCTCGCCCATGGATCGTAGCTGATCAGAAGAAAGATCAGCCAAATTGAAAGGGTATGGCTGATTGCCCTTACGCTGACCGAGTCGGCGAAGTCGACCGCTCAGTGACAAAATATTCGGCAGTTCCAAGGTGCCATCGACTTGGCTATGCGACGACAGAATCTGCTCGAGTAGCGTTGAGCCGGCACGCGGTAGGCCCAGAATAAAAATGGGGTCCGGGGCGTCACAGCCAGTCTTATGCTCGAACCGTGCTGCCTTGCAAGCTTCAATTTGCTCTTCGCATTCCCGGGTGGAGCCCTCACGGCGATATTGCAACTGAGCACGTTTTATTTCGTTGCCGCGCGCGTAATGTTGAAATGATCGCTCGTAATCTTTGCGATCTTCAAACGCCTTACCCATAGCGAATTGTAGGTAGACTCGGTCTTGACCACCCAAATACTGGGCTTCGTCAAGTGCCTGCATGTCGTCAAGTTCGCGGTCGCTGAATCGGTAGGTTTTGAGGTTCGATAGGGAGTACCACGCGTCACAGTAGGAGGGGCGCGCAGATAACGCAGCCCTATAGGACGCAATGGCCTCCTCGGAGTTGCCGCCTGTTTTTAGCGCATGACCTCTCGATACGTGCGTGGCTGGATCGTCCGGTACCGCGGCGAGAACTTTATCTAACATATCAAGAGCTGTCTCGTAATCGCCGAGTTGCATCGACTGAATTGCAAACAGCGATTGCAGCTGTGGATTCTCAGGATATTTTTGCAGCAACGTCCGCGCCTCACCAGCGGCGTGCTGGAAGCGTTGCCGCTTGCTCAATGTTTGAATGTAGTCAATGCGGGCCTGCCGGTGGTCTGGATCAAAAGTCACAGCACTCTCTAATAAGAATTCGGCATCTTCTAATACGCCGGTCTTCACAGCCACTTCGGCTAGGATTCGCATTCCCTCAATACTTTTCGGGTTTTTTTGAAGATAGGCTCGGCACAAGCGTTCAGCTTTGACCAACAGTCCCTCATACAGGAGGTCCATGCTCGCAATCAATTCAGGCGGCATACCATCAAGCCCGCTTAGCCTCTGCTCTACTTGGGCGAGCCGCTCGGGCTGGTTGATTTGTTGTAGGAGTTGATACTGCCCTTGCCAGCTTGCTTTTAGTGCTGGATTTAGGCGGCAGGCTGTTCCATAAGCGTTGAGTGCCTCGTAAACAGCACCGCTATCGCGGTACAAATGTCCCAGCTCTTGGAAAGCGCGACCGAATGACGGATGCGACTCGGTGAGCTCATGAAGCGTTCGCTCAGCGCGCGCAAACTCGTGTAGCCGTCTTAGGCAAACGGCACTCATGTACATACCCATCTTGGATAAGCGCACATCATCGGGAAGTGCTGTGATCGCCTCATGCGCCTGAGGGATCTCTCCCTGTTGAATCAGCGATTGGATGGGACCTAATGGATCTTGTTGCTTGTTGTTGGTGTCTGTCATTTTTTTAGATCAAAAAAAAGTGCCCCCGAGGGAGCACTTTACCAGAACATCAAATTTTTCCAGTGTCGTTAAAAATCGTATGACATCCGGATACCGAACGTTGTCGGTGGTGCCAGCGCGAGCCGCTCACGGTCATTAACGTAGTTAGCGCCTTGAGTGATCTTCTCGTTGGTTAGGTTGGTAACGAAGAACTCAGCTGACAGAGTGTCATCGGAGACACCTGCAGTGAAGTTTACATTTGTCCACCCTTTCACTCGCATCGAGTTGATGTTGATGATGTCGCTAAAGGAGTGATCTGAGTACGCAATGCTTGGCATAACGTGGGCCGTCCAATCCGAATTCATTGACCATTCCTTTCTCAACCAGACATTGCCCTGTGACTGCGGTGCAAAGGCCAGTTTAGAGCCGAGATCAACGTCTTGCGACGGGAGCTTGACCGCAGTGACTTCGGTGCTGAGCAGCGAGAATGCACCGCCCATTGTGAAGTCTGCGCTAGGTGCCCATGTGATGTCTGCCTCGAAACCACTGACCTCGGCGTCTGCCGCGTTGTCAGAAAAGAACAAGTTGACAATGCTAGTGTCGAAGATCGTAGTTTGAAGGTCGGTGATATCAATAAAGAAGATCGAACCATTCATACGAACCGTGTTGTCAGCCATATCGAGTTTCCAACCAATCTCGAGGTTGGTCAGCTCATCCGACTTCACATCAAATGGAACGGTGTAGTCGGTCGCGGGTTGGTAAGCACCACCGGGGCGGTTGAGAACACCCGTGCGGAAACCCTCAGACCAAGTCACGTACCACAGCTGATCATCCGTCGGAGTATAAGACAGCGTTACTTTCCCGATGATGCCGTCGTCTTCCCCTTTGTCAGGCGCATATATGGAGTTGGTTGCACGCACCACCTCCTGCGCAATTCTCGCATCATCCCAACCGCTTTCAGCTCGCTCGTATTCAAAGTCAGCCGCTGTAGGCAGATTGTCAGGTGAGAAGACCGTATGGTTCGCTACCGTGCAACTCGCGTAGCTCCAGGTGACGGTTTGATCTCCATCGTACAAGTCGTTGATGTTAGTGCCATAGGCATTTCGGTCATCACCGCCCATACCGCAGAAGCTACCGTTTGCACTACCTTCGAGGTCAACTTCGTAGTCGAAATAACGGGCACCAAGCGTGGCAGTCACTGTATCGCTTATGTCGTACGAGAGTTCGCCGAAGATACCCATTTGCTTATCGGTACGTCTAACGTCATTGCGGAAAACCGTATCTTCAGGGTAGGGGCCTAAGCCTGAGCGATAGCCACCCTCTGACACGTAGTTGTAGTTGGGTGCAAAGCCGAAGCCATCACCACTACCAGCGCCCCAAGCATCAACGGATTTAAAGCCTGGATAGCTGAAATCGACGCGTTCTAATAGCTCCATGTCACTCATGAAAACACCCGCCGTCATGCGGAGATCTGCAGCCTGATCGGTGCTAACACGCAGTTCGTGTGTTTCAAAAGAGCTTTCTACTCGCGCCTGAACGTATAGGTTGGGTGCTTGACATGTGCCGGTTGGGACGCCACCTGGCGCATATGTAGTGTAGGACACGTAGTAGTCACAAATGTAGTAAGGAATGTACTGACCAATGAACAGGTAGTCTGAGTAATCGACTCGCTGATCGGTCTCACGATCAGTGAAGGCACCGGTATAGAGTACTTCCAGAGCACCAAGGCGGCCTTCAAGCGTCAGATTCATATTGGTGTAGTCGTCTTGCACGTTTTCGGCTTCATACCGCTGAATCTGGTAGTCATCTTCGAGGTTGGGGTCGGCATAGAACGTACCATCGCTATCGATGCTCTGTGTCATGCCACCTACTAACAGAGACCAGTCATCACTGATGTCCCACTGTGCCGCAAGACGTCCACCTGAGTAGCTAGTGTCATTGAAGTTGTCTTCAACTAGGTCCGCGTTATCAGCAACCATAAAATCTACGTTGCTAAGATCGGCGCCCGCCTGGAAACCACCACGATAGCTTCTAACAGCCTCACCGTTAGATCTCACCGTGCCAGCAGATCTGAAACGCGCACTTTCTTCCGCTGTACGCATACCGCGGACGTTGTCGATGTAACCGCCTTTCTGGTCGCTAAACACAACACCACGGACGGCGAGGGTGTCGCTAAGTGGCACGTTCATCATGGCGCTGAAGTTATAGCTCGCTTCACCTTCGTCCATCATTGACGTACCGAGCTTGATATTTCCGTAGGTGCCAGAGGTATCCGGCTTATTGGTGATGAGTCGAACTACACCTGCCTGCGAACTCGCACCAAACAGCGTGCCCTGAGGACCTGCCAGTACTTCCACTCGGTTGATATCGGCGATGTAGACGTCGAGGTTTCGGCCGGGCTGGCTCATTGGCTGTTCGTCGAGATATAGCGCCACATTGGGGCTCAAACCCGCAACACCTGAAGTTGTCAGGTTAGGTGTGGTCGATGCGACACCACGAATGTAAATTGTGCTCTGGCCTGGACCAGCACCACCTGCTGAGACATTGGGTAACTCGATCAGGTAGTCAGAAAAATTAGAAATACCTCGCTGGTCGATCGACTCTTCGGTCAATGCGGAAACGGCGACAGGTACGTCCTGCAGACTCGCTTCTTGCTTGGTTGCGGTGACCACAACTTCTTCGAGTTGCGCTTGAACCGGGCTAGACATCAGCGGTAAAAGGGCAATTCCCAAAGCGGCCGCGAGTGGCTTGCGTTGAAAACGGTGTGGTTGGGGCATAGTAACTCCGTTGCTTTCGTTATTAGAATGTCGGGTTTGGCTCTGTCGTATTTTCGCCAAACGGCATGAACCAACGTTTAAAGTACGCGAATAGATCTGTAAAGGCAACCGGACCTCTATTGCAGATGCGCAATACATCGGCCCGTGATCGGCGATAACTTAGCTTGCAGGCGCACCAAACTAGTGATTTTTTAGCGAGGTGTCGCGACTAACCGAGCCGTCATATCCGACTCGTTTTCTCAGTAACAATCTGGTGCATCGGAAAAAGTCATTAGATGTCCCCTCAGCTCCCATATTGGCTCTGAAATGCAGTGCGACATTTGGTGTCAATAGGCCGGCCATGACGACTCGAAAAAAGACGCAAAATTTGTGACAAAAAAACTGTCAAATTGTCTAGCGTCCGACCCCATTTATGACGTAAAAATGACGCCGAAATGCACGCGTTATTACGGGAGTAAAAAAGTGCCATGAGCGAGCGTACTTCACGACGAAAAAGTGGGGGTAGAGCCGGCCGGCGCGAAGCGCGAGCCGCCGCCCCAGTTAGCCGGGCTCCCTTTATCAAGCGCAGTATTCCGTACGTCGAAATTCTGAACGAGGAAGGGCTGGCGCTGATCGAGCAAAACGCCGATCAATTACTGGCCGAAGTCGGCATCGAATTCCTCGATGATCCTGAGGTACTTAATCTGTTCAAAGTCGCGGGCGCAGACGTCAACGGCACCCGTGTTCGCTTCCCCCACGGCATGTGTCGAGAAATCATTCAGCGCAGCGCCCCCAGGGAGTACATTCAGCACGCCCGTAACCCGGAGCGTTCGGTGGTTATCGGCGGTAAGAACACCGTGCTGGTGCCAGCGTACGGCTCGCCGTTTGCGCACGACCTTGATAACGGCCGGCGCTATTCGACCATCGAGGATTTTCGAAACTTTGTGAAGCTCGCCTACATGGCGCCCGGACTTCATCACTCGGGTGGTACGGTTTGTGAGCCGGTTGACCTGCCGGTAAATAAGCGTCACTACGACATGGTGTACAGCCACTTTAAATACAGTGACAAACCATTGATGGGCTCAGTGACCCATCATCGGCGGGCACAAGACTCCGTGGACATGGCGAAAATAGTATTTGGTGACGAGTTCGTCGACCAAAACTGCGTCATGACCAGTTTAATTAATGTGAACTCGCCTATGGTGTTCGATGGCACTATGCTCGGCTCACTCAAGGTGTATGCCAGAAATAATCAGGCCACAGTGGTCTCGCCCTTTATTTTGGCGGGTGCTATGTCCCCAGTAACAGTGGCAGGTACCTGTACACAAATTCTTGCCGAAGCTCAGGCCGGTATCGCGCTGACACAGTTAATTCGCCCGGGGTGTCCCGTGGTATTCGGAACGTTTGCCGCTGCAGTCTCGATGGCTACTGGAGCCCCCACGTTTGGCACCCCCGAACCAAGCCAGGTCATCTACACGACAGCGGCGTTGGCGAGGCGGCTCGGCGTGCCTTACCGCAGCGGTGGTGGTCTCTGCGCCTCTAAGCTACCCGATGCCCAAGCGGCTTACGAAGCGGCAAATACATTGCAAACTGCGGCTCTTGCTGGTGTGAACTTCATGTTGCATACCGCGGGGTGGCTGGAAGGCGGCCTTGCTATCGGGTACGAAAAATTTATTATGGACTGCGACCAAGCCAATATGATCGCCGTGCTACTGGAAGGCATGGATCTATCTGAGAACGCTCAAGCGATGGATGCCTTTAGGGAAGTAGGGCCCGGTAAGCACTTCTTGGGCTCTGGCCACACCTTGAGCAACTTCGAGAGCGCGTTTTACCGATCGACTGTCGCCGATAACAACAGTTTTGAGCAGTGGTCTGCCGAGGGCAGCCTCGACGCGGCACAGCGCGCAAACGGCATTTGGAAGAAAATGCTTGCGGAATACGAGGCCCCGCCAATGGATCCTGCGATCGACGAAGCTTTATTGGATTTTATGGCTCGCGAGAAGGCGTCGTTCGCCGACCGCGACTACTGACGAGTTGGAGAGTTAATCGATGTCAGACGAAGAAGATATCATCCTGGCCGAGTTGTCGGACGACGACCTCGTGTTGCAAATGCACGACGATTTGTACGACGGTTTGACTGAAGAAATTGAGGAGGGTACGCAGATTCTCCTTGATCGTGATTGGTCGGCAGAGCAAGTGCTGGGCAAAGCTCTCGTCGATGGCATGACCATCGTCGGGATCGATTTCCGCGACGGTATTTTGTTCGTACCCGAGGTATTGCTCGCAGCTAATGCGATGAAGGGCGGTATGGCGATTCTGCGGCCGCTGCTGGCAGAAACAGGTGCGAAACCCGTGGGTACCATGGTGATTGGCACGGTCAAGGGCGACATTCACGATATCGGCAAAAACCTGGTTGCGATGATGTTGGAAGGTGCGGGTTTTGAAGTGCACGATATCGGCATTAATAATGCGGTTGAGGACTATGTCGCTGCGCTCGAGCGGTATAAGCCCGATATCCTAGGCATGTCGGCTCTGCTAACGACGACAATGCCTTACATGAAGGTCGTGATCGATGCTATGAAAGAACAGGGCATTCGAGACGACTATATCGTGATGGTTGGCGGCGCCCCGCTTAACGAGGAGTTTGGCGAGGCTGTCGGTGCTGATGCCTACTGTCGCGATGCAGCCGAGGCAGCCACCACTGCGCTCCGTCTAGTGGAAGAGCGCCGCGTCGCTCTAAGCGCTTAGTTACAGCATTGTCTCGCGGCTCGCTCATCATCGCCTGCGGTGCGCTGGCTCGAGAGCTGAACTGGCTAAAGTCTGCAAACCAGTGGACTGAGGTCGAGATTCGATGTCTCGATGCGGCTTTGCACAATCGCCCAGAGCTGATTCCCGAACGCTTGTCCGGTCTGCTCGTGCATGCAGTTGACCATTACGACCACATTTTTGTTGCCTATGCAGATTGTGGCACCGGTGGACGAATTGATCAGGTGCTAGCACCTTATGGCGTGTCTCGACTTCCTGGGGCGCACTGCTACGAGTTCTATGCGGGATCCGAGCGATTCCAGGCCTTGGCCGACGATGAGCCGGGTACTTTTTATCTCACAGACTTTCTGGTGCGTCATTTTGATCGCCTGGTGGTCGGTGACTTAAAACTCGATGAGCACCCCGAGCTCGAAGTAATGCTTTTTGGAGCCTATCAACGGATGGTTTATCTCGCGCAAACTGACAATCCTGAGCTAGTTGCGCTGGCACTTGGGGCGGCCGATCGTCTGTCACTCCCGCTCGAGGTTGTGCAGACAACACTTACCGGGCTGGCATCTCCGATCGATGTTCAGGTGCTTCAATGGCGAGAGACTGACAAGGATGCGACATGCAACGCATAGACGTTTACTGGCGCGATATTCCGTCGCAGGTGCTGATTAAGCGGGGACGTGAGCGCGGCAAATATTTACTGAGCCACCGCTTCCAGGCGGCGATTGATCGCGCCGCGATGCGGGCTGGTAAAGGTGGCAGTGATGCTTACCTCGAGGAATGGCGACGTGTGACTTCATCGATCGAATCGGACAGCTCACCGCATGTGCTTGCGGAAGAGCTAGGCCGGGCCATAGAGCAACAGTTTTCAGATGATGATTTGGCCCGCTTAGTGGCCGCTAAAGGATTTGATGAGACCGATTGAATATATGCTTCATAGGCAATCGGCAACGAGTTGATAAGACGACAGATAAACCCCAAGCCTTGAGGATTAAAGCAGGGCGACCACCGACAGAAGAGTGATCAATAATAATTAGAGATCACGACGACCTTAGCATCATAGCGATGCGTTTTAGGAGACATCAATGACGACCACGACCACGACCATTAGCTCAGCGACGCGAGAAGTACACATCGGTTTCGATAAACCGTTTGTCGTGATTGGGGAACGAATCAACCCCACCGGTCGAAAAATCCTTGCCGAAGAGATGAAGAACGGTGACTACAGCCGTGTCGAGGCAGATGCCTTGGCACAGGTTGCGGCGGGTGCTCATATGCTCGATGTCAACGCGGGCATCCCTCTCGCCGATGAGCCACGAATTCTCGCAGAGGCCGTTCAGTTGGTGCAGTCAGTGACCGATGTGCCTTTGAGCATCGACTCCTCGATCGTTGAGGCTTTGGAGGCGGGTCTATCTGTGTACCAAGGTAAAGCCCTGGTGAACTCTGTAACCGGTGAAGACGAGGTTCTCGAGCGGGTATTGCCGCTAGTTGCCAAATACGGTGCAGCAGTGGTTGCGATTTCGAATGACGAGACGGGGATTTCAGAGGACCCTAACGTCCGCTTCGAGGTGGCGAAAAAGATTGTCGAGCGTGCAGCCGACTACGGCATCTCTCACGAAGACGTTGTCGTCGATCCGCTGGTCATGCCGATTGGCGCGATCAACGCAGCGGGTGTTCAGGTCATGGAGTTGGTTCGTAAATTGCGTACGGAGTTAAAGGTCAACACGACCTGTGGCGCCTCCAACGTCAGTTTTGGTTTGCCTAATCGCAGCGGCATTAACGCAGCATTCCTCACCATGGCGATGGGAGCGGGTATGACATCAGCCATCACAAGCCCACTCCATGCCGAGGTGATGCAGGCGGTGCGCGGTGGCGACGTGATGCTGGGGCACGATCCGGATTGCTCGATGTGGATTAAAGCCTACCGGGAGCCCGCCGCCGAGGGCGCTGGGCGCCGCGGAAGAGGCGGCCGCCGTCGGGGCGCCGCATAAAGCGTGTCGACCGACGCCGTAAAAGTTGTTTTTCTACCATCGGGTAGGCGCGGTGAGTTTCCAAAGTACACGCCATTGCTCGATGCCGCGCGCAGTCTAGGGGTCGACATCGATTCGGTCTGCGGCGGTCGCGGTCTCTGCGGTCGTTGCCAGATTAGCTGCATGACTGGCTCGTTCCCCAAACACGGCGTGACCTCGCGTGACGAGCACTTGTCGCCCATCTCGGCTACCGAGATTAAATTTAGTGAGCGCAAAGGACCGCTGGCCGCCGGCCGCCGACTGAGTTGTCACACCGAACTTATCAATGACGTTGTTATCGATGTGCCGCCCGAAAGTCAGGTACATCGTCAAATAATCCGCAAAGATGCCGAGCACCGCGATATCAGACTTAACACAGCGACTCGTTTGTACTTCGTCAACTTGCCCGAATCGACCATGGAAGTTGCAATCGGTGAGGCGCGTCTGTTGTTCGATGCGCTCGAGCAGGATTGGGGGCTGAGTGGTTTATCGATCGAGCCTACCGAGCTGATGTTGTTACAACAGGCGCTGGCATCAAATGATCGAGGTATCACCGTATCAGTGTTCGAATCGCGGATGGTGACTGGTGTTTGGAGCGGTCTGTACGACAGACCACGGGGTGTGGCCGTCGATGTTGGGTCGACGACGGTGGCCGCGCACCTCTGTGATCTCACTACTGGTGATGTCATTGCAACCGCCAGCGTCATGAATCCCCAAATTTCGTTCGGTGAGGACCTGATGAGTCGTGTGTCCTACATCATGATGCACCCCGAGGCCGCCGAGGCGATGACCTACGTCATTCGGGGCGCCTTGAATGATCTGTCTGGCGAGCTTGTGGATCAAGCGGACTGTGCGCGAAACGATATTCTGGAAATTTCTCTGGTCGCGAACCCAATTATGCACCACCTAGTGCTAGGCATTAACCCGATCAATCTAGGTGGGGCTCCATTTGCGCTGACTATCGATGACGCCGTCACGATGCCAGCGCGCGATATAGCGCTGGATGTCCATCGCAACGCTCGTTTGTTTGTCTTGCCTTGTATCGCCGGCCATGTCGGTGCCGATACCGCGGGTGTGATCCTTGCCGAAGCCCCCGAGCAGGGTGACGACATGTGTTTGGTGGTCGACGTAGGCACTAATGCCGAGATTGTGTTGGGTAATCGTGATCGATTGCTGGTGTGTTCGAGCCCTACGGGTCCAGCATTCGAGGGCGCTCAGATCAGTAGTGGTCAGCGGGCGACGGTAGGGGCGATCGAGCGAGTGAGAATTGATCGCGACACCCTCGAGCCCCGATTTAAGATCATTGGTTCCGAGTCGTGGTCGGATGAGCCAGAGTTTGCTGAAGATACCAAAGCACTCAACATGTCCGGAATCTGTGGTTCGGGCATTATCGAGGTCGTCGCTGAGATGTTCTTGGCGGGTATTATTTCAACGGATGGCATTGTCGATGGGGCGCTAGCCTCCAGAACAGGCCGATTGCGACAAGAGGGGCGGACTTGGTCCTACGTGCTGCAGTTCGCTGGACCTAATACGCAGCGGGATATCGTGGTCACCCAGAACGATATTCGCCAGATTCAGCTGGCGAAAGCTGCGCTTTACGCCGGGGTTAAATTATTGATGGACCGTATGGGTGTTACCTCTGTCGATAGAATTCGCTTGGCTGGTGCTTTCGGCAGTCATATCAGCGTTTCACATGCGATGGTCCTAGGATTGATCCCTGATTGTGCGCTCGACGCTGTGTCGTCTGCCGGCAACGCCGCGGGTGTCGGCGCGCGAATAGCATTACTCGATCACGAGTCGAGAGCTGCCATCCAGGCCACTGTTCGGTCAGCCGAGCGCATTGAGACCGCAGTCGAAGCTGATTTTCAGGATTACTTTGTAGCTGCTATGTCGTTTCCGCATCAAAGCGATCCCTACCCGAACTTATTTTCAGTGGTTGATCCGCCAGTAGCTAAGGTGGTCGGAGCGAACGAAACAAGACGGCGTCGCCGTCGGGCTGAGACCTGATTAATGCGTCAGCATCGGTCGAACAAGGAGGCACAGTGATGAACTCGGTATCCCCATTACCATTTCCATCGGGTAGACCCGAACCCTACCGACCACTCACCGACGAGCCGGTGTTCGATGCGGCGGTTCACTTGGCATTAGAAAAGCCTGAGCGTTCCACAAATCTGCAGAGCTTGGGTTACCAGCCCCACGAATTAGAACACTGTGAGTCTGATTTTGCTCACAGCTCAGCTTTTCGCATTTTATCCCAAGAGGGTGTCGCTGCGATGCACCATGTGTGTGAGCAAATTTACGACAACCGCAATGCCAGTGCTGGAACGGGCGCTAATAGACTTGGAAGCTACGCCCGAGGTGCTGGCTACCGATCGACATTCATCAGAGACTTCTGCGACAGTCCCGAGCTTGCCAAGCATCTGTCTGAGATAGCCGGTGTCACGCTGGGGCGCCACTCGGTGCCCGCGGTTGCCTGCGGTATCAACTACGCACCCGATGACATCACCAAAGCAATTGACACCTGGCATGTGGACTCCGTGGCTTTTGATGTCGTGATGATGCTGTCTGATCCGACGACCCTCAAAGGCGGAGAGTTCCAGGTCTTCGATGGCACGAAGCACGAAGGGCAGGCATTGCTGGGTATCGACGGTGAGGAAGGCCGAGACGCACAATTGCCCGATGAGCGAGTCATCACGATACCGTTTCCTGAGGCAGGTTTTGGTTTTCTACAGCAGGGCACCATGATTTTTCATCGCGCCTGTCGGTTACTGGAGAAGGCGAGTCGAATTACGATGATTCCCTCGTTCGAGGTGCTGCCCGCGCATGCCGATGATTCGACCAACTCACTCAATATGGCGGACTGGGAAGATCCTTCGATCTGTCCCGAACTCGCCCGTCACGAGGTTTGGCGCGCGTCAGCTCGCCTAGATGCACTGCTTCAGGAGATTCAGTTAGCTGATGATCCGAAGCAACTCGGCGATCGCATTTCGATTGCTGTGGCTAGACTCAACGCCTTCAGTAACAAGTTGCAAAGCCGATCATGAGCCATCTTGTTAATAAAGCAGTTTTAGTAACTGGTGCAGCAGGCTGTATTGGCGCTTGGGTGGTGAAGCTGTTGCGAAACATGGGCGCTAAGCCGGTAGTTTACGATTTAGTGGATAACCGCGAGCGACTCCACTTGATAATGGATGACGCAAACGACGTGGCTTGGGAGCTTGGCGACATCACTGATTTCGAGCGATTGATGCAGGTGGCCGAGCGGCATTCGGTGTCGGCGATTATTCATTTGGCTGCCCTTCAAGTTCCTTTTTGTAAAGCTGATCCGGTTGGAAGCACCCGCATCAATGTTATGGGCAGTATCAATATTCTCGAGCTAGCGCGGCAGCGAGGCATTGATTGCGTAAGCTACGCGAGTTCGATTGCTGCACCTGCGATGACCGATAGCGACGCGCTGTCGACGTTGTACGGTGCGCACAAAGTCTGCGGTGAGCAGATGGCCGCGGTTTACTGGCAAGACTGGGGTGTGCCCAGTGTTGGTATCAGACCTGCGATTATTTACGGTCCAGGTCGTGATCAGGGGATGAGTGCCGCGCCAACCATCGCAATGTTGGCCGCTGCCGCCGGAGAGTCCTACACCAACCCATTCTCCGGTGATGTTGCCTTTGTCCACGCCGAGGATGCGGCTGCTCGTTTTATCGCCGCCGCGTCAAAGTCCTATGACCGTGCCGATGTGTTTGACATGAACGGCACTCCCGAGTCGGTGAACCAGGTCATCGAGCAAATACAGCAAATGGTGCCCGAGGCTGATCTACGGATGAGTGGCGAGCCCATGCCGTTTCCGGCGGTCAGCGATAATGGTGCCTTGGATACGTTGGTGGGTGTGGCGCCGTATCGTTCGATGTCTGACGGTATTGCCTCTACGCTTGCGAGTTTTGAGCAAGCAAAGGAGCGCGGTATCGATTTGCGCGCCCTGTTTTTGAAGACTCTAGAGAAGAATCAATGAAATTAGTGAGATATGGCCAACCTGGTGCTGAGAAACCCGGCTTGATTGACCAGAATGGCGCCATCCGCGATTTGAGTGCCCAAGTTCAGGATTGGGATTACAAGACTTTAGTGCCGGCGACTATGAACGCAGTTCGTGATCTCGATTGGATGGCGCTGCCAGAGGTAGATGCGTCGGTGCGCTTAGGCACACCAGTGAACCGACCCGGAAAAATTGTGGGCTGCGCGCTGACCTACGGTAAACATGCCGCTGAGGCGGGCATGGAACCTCCAGCAGAGCCGATGTTCATGTTGACTGCGGCGAGTGCACTTAATGGTCCCTTTGATGAGGTCGCCATACCGGTGGGAGGGACCCAACTCGATTGGGAGGTGGAGCTCGCCGTTGTGTTTTGTCAGGCCGGTCGAAACATCCCAGTTGAGGAGGCAATGAACTACGTTGCAGGCTTTTCATTGGGGAATGACGTGTCCGAGCGGGTATTTCAGTTGGAGCGCGGTTCGCAATGGACCAAGGGAAAGAGTGCTGACACCCTGAAACCCCTGGGGCCATGGCTTGTGACCAAGGATGAATCAGGCAATCCCAACGCGCTCGATATCGAGCTTAAGGTGAATGGGCAGGTGATGCAGTCGAGCAATACCTCCGACATGATGTATAGCATTGCCGAATTGGTATCGATTATCTCCAACTATGTGAGCTGGCAGCCAGGCGACATCATGATGACGGGAACACCGCCAGGCGTTGGCTACGGCATGACCCCGCAGCAATACTTGAAGGCCGGCGATGTCATGGAAGCAACGATCGAAAAGTTAGGCGCGCAACGCAGCGTGGTGACTGACAACCCCGCTCCATATCCCGCTCCGGTATCCTTCGCGTGAGCGATTCCCGAATCGTCGTTGTCACCGGTGCTGCTCAGAATATTGGCGCGGCGATAGCGGATCGCTTCCTCGATAACGGCGATACGGTCGTATGCGCCGACCTACGCGCACCCGACAGCACCGAGGTTGACTACATCGAAACCAATGTGGCGGAGGAGGCGAGTGTCGAGGCGTTGATGGCGGCGATGGCTGATCGTTACGGGCGATTGGATGTTTTGGTCAACAACGCGGGTATCTGCATTGAGACCGCCATTCAGGACACGTCGGAATCCGAGTGGGATCGGGTGATGTCGGTCAACGTAAAAAGCACATTTTTGACCACGAAGCACGCGCGAGAATTACTAACGAATGGATCGGAGAGAGCCACCGCCATCGTTAATATCAGCTCCATCGAGGGCTTGGGCGCGAATCCATTGCACGCGGTCTATGCGGCATCAAAAGCGGCCGTAGCGGCTTTTACTCACAATACAGCGCTCGAGTACGGCCCACTGGGTATCCGTTGCAACGCTGTTGCTCCCGGCTGGATCAACACGCCTTTTAATGAGCAGTTACTGGCGACATATCCCGATCGCCAAGCCGTCGATCAAGCGATAGAAGCGCTTCACCCCATTGGTCGACTCGGTGCGCCTGAGGATGTCGCCAACACCGTTTTCTGGTTGGCTGGTCCTGAGTCTGGATTCATTACCGGTCAAGAGTTTGTGGTCGACGGTGGTCGCTTGGCAAAGCTGCCGCTCCCCGACCTCTAAACCCATGCAGCGATTGCGCTCAGTTTTCTCGGGAGTCTGTCTATGAACAGAGAGCGAATAGCGGTTATTACCGGTGCCGGCGGCGGGGTCGGATTCGCTGCAGCAGAGCTCTTGGCGAGCGAGGGCTCATCGGTTGTGCTCGTGGGCAGAGACGCTGAAAAACTTGAGTCAGCGTCTCGAGAATTGAAAGCAGCCCATGCCATTGAGACGCTTATTTGTGCTGGCGATGTGACTGACTCTGGATTTGCCCACTTTGTATTCACTGAAGCGAGGCAAACCTTTGGGGATTTACCAGTCGATCTTATCAATAACGCAGGGGTCATAGTACGCCAAAGCGCTGAGCACACTAGCGACGACGATTGGCGTCGAGTCATGGCCACCAACGTTGACGGTGTTTTTTATTTGAGTCGAGCGATGGCAAAGGTAGCGCCTGCCGGTAGTTCGATCGTGAACGTGTCCTCCACCTGCGGCCAGGTCGGTGCTGCGGGCCTGGCGGCTTACTGCACGAGCAAAGGGGCGGTGGATCAATTAACGCGAACCATGGCGCTTGAGTTGGCGGCGCGAGATATCACGATCAATGCGGTGGCCCCGGGTGCGATCAACTCGCCTATGTTGTTTTCTGAGCATCAGGATCCGGTGGTAGCTAACTCGGTGGTAAGCCGCAATGAGGCCAGTATTCCGCTGGGAAGGATCGCGGAACCCGAAGAGGTGGCGGCTGCTATCGTGTTCTTGACGAAGCAGCGTCACATCACTGGCACCGTGCTCTCGGTAGATGGCGGCTATGTAGCCCAATAGGTAAATCATGAAGTTAGCCAAAATAACAATCTATCAGCACGATTTACCGGTAAAAGGTGGTGGCTATCGAATGGCAAACGCCATGGTAACCAGCTTGGATACTACACTGGTTCGGCTGCAGACTGACTGTGGCCAAGTAGGCTGGGGAGAAACATGTCCCGTGGGTCCTACCTACGCGCCAAGCCATGCGGCGGGCGCCCGAGCTGCGCTGATCGAGATGGCGCCCCAATTGATAGGTGCGCGACTCGATGAGCCTCTCAAGCTTCAGCGTCATATGCACGCGATTCTTAATGGACACCAATATGCAAAGGCCGCTATCGATATTGCGGCCTACGATGCTCTGGGTAAAAAGCTGAATCGCTCGGTGGCGTCGTTACTTGGCGGTGCAATGACCGACTTGGTGCCGTCTTATTATGCGAGTGCAGTGGGCTCAGCCGATGACATTGCGAGAGTGGCGAAGCAGAAATCGGGCGAGGGCTATGGTCGCATGCAGGTCAAAATTGGTGGGCGGCCGGTTGAGGAAGACATCGCCGTGGTTCGCAAGGTTTGGGAGGCCATCGGTGGACGGATGCGCTTAGCCGTCGATGGTAATCGAGGACTATCTACCGCCGATGCTTTGACCCTCAGCCGAAGTTGCCGGGAGGTACCTTTTATTCTTGAGCAGCCCTGCGACTCGCTAGAGGAGATAGCGAGTATCAGAGCGATGTTGAACCATCCGGTTTTTGTCGATGAGGGCGCCACGGACATTGCCACCGTGCTCCGAATAGTTGGTAACGGCCTCGCCGATGGTTTTGGTATGAAAGTCACCCGCATCGGTGGGCTTCAGCCGATGTCGGTATTCCGCGATATCTGCGAGGCACGCCACTTGCCACATACCGCCGATGACTCCTGGGGTGGCGACATTATCGCTGCAGCCTGCACACACATGGGTGCAAGTGTAGACCCCAAACGATTCGAAGGGGTTTGGTTAGCGCAGCCCTACATCGAAGGGCACTACGATTCATCTAATGGCATTCGCATCGAGTCCGGTCACATCAAGCTACCTGATGGCTGCGGCTTGGGTGTTGTCCCCGATGATGGGGTATTCAAGAACGAGGTGGCAGTGTTTTAACGGCATGGCTGTCAGTCATTGGGACGGCGAGCGCGGATACACAGGTCGCGGATAAAGGCGCAAAAAAAAGGAGCCTCTAGGCTCCTTTTTTATTACATACTCAGCTCTTTGGCCGTTCGTTGGTTGGATCGAGCAATGCGCCGTAGCCCACCTTCATGACCTTTGCTTCGTAGTGCTCACCAAAGTACTCAATCAGAACGGTGTCTCCTTCTGTGGCTCTGTCAGCTGGCAGGTAACCCATGGCGATGTTGACGCCAAGGCTTGGTCCGTAGGCCATGCTCGTGGTGTATGAGCGGCGACCGTGTGAATCAACAATCACCTCTTTGCTGTCCTTGTCGAGGATAGGCCAGGTACCAATGGGGTAGCGGACAACGCCGTTACTGTCGGTGGTGTCTTGTAGGACGAAGGTGCACAGATAAGCTGCCTGTTGCTCGAGCTCACGCTGCTGCACGTAGGCTTCCTTACCATGGAAGTCAGCCGCCTTCACCTTGGGTCGCGCTAGACCCGCCTCGTAAAGGTTGTAGTCGATTTCGAGGTCGGCGTTCTGCAAACGCAGACTCTTCTCGAGACGTCGACTATTGGCATAGGTCTCTATACCGACAGGCGTGACGCCGAGATCGAACAGCGCATCCCAAAGCGTTAGACCATCAGCGAACGGGAAGTACAGCTCCCAACCCTGCTCACCTACGTAGCTGATTCGGAAAGCCCAAACCTTCACACCACAAACGGTGATTTCTTTAGTGGTCGCGAAGGGGAATGACTCGTTAGAAATGCTGTCGGGATCATCCATTAACTTTGCGAGCGTGCTTCGAGCCTCTGGACCCCACAAACCGAGAGTCGCAAGTTGTTCGCTGCGATCATGGAATGTGACACCCGAAAAGCCCTTATTGTGCGCCATATCGCGCATCCAGATGTAATCCCGATGACCGGTGTCACCGCCACAAACCACGCGGAAGCAATCATCTGCCAGACGGATAATAGTCAGGTCAGATCGAATACCACCCGCATGATCGAGGAAGTGTGTATAGACACCTTTACCAATTGCGGTATCAGCACCGACTTTGGCTACCGACAGGTACTCCATCAACGCCTCGGCATCGCTGCTTTCAACATCGAAGATCGCGAAGTGAGAGAGGTTGATCATGCCGACACCATCGCTCATCGCGAGTTGTTCGGCGTTCGACACCTCCCAGAAGTGACGGTTATCCCATTCTGCTTCGCGGGTCGGAACCTGATCGCGGTACTTGGCAAGCAAAGAAGCTTCGTTGGCGGCATAGCCATGGGCACGCTCCCAACCAGCCACTTCCATAAAGTAGCCACCCAGTGCCACTTCGCGCTCATAGAATGGGCTGGTGCGCATGCCGCGAGAGGACAAGAATGGCTCGCGCGGGTGCACGGCAGGTGTGTAGATTTTTTGCGCTGACTCGTAGCAACGCCCTCGGACGTAATCGTCCCCTTTTTGGATTGGGTAGTGACGCGCGGGGTCGATGCTGTGCGGATCCATTGCGGTTATACCGTGAGTCATCCACTCAGCCAGTATCTTGCCGGCACCCGGTCCTTCCTTCACCCAAACTGCTTCGCAAAGCCATAGGTTACGGACTTCGGTCGACTCACCAATGATCGAGCTACTATCGGGCGTGATCGATAGCAAACCGTTGAAGGAGCGTCGTTCCTCCCAACCCAGCTCACCCAGGACAGGTGTAAGTTCGATCGCGCGTTCAAACGCCTCCATGACCTGATCAAGCGTCATATCGCGCATAGAGGGCGATAGCCGCGCTTCTCCCGGCTCGGCAATGTCGGTAGGTTCTACCAGCCGAGGATCAAAGGGCTCGTAATAGCCCCATTCCAGAAGCCCACCTTCGGGGGTGGTTGGGTCGCCGGTATCACGAACGTAAGCTGAATTGCCTTGATCGCGCAGTAGCGGATAAACAATGTCTTTGCCCGTACCGTTTAAGTGCTCCCATGGTCCAAAGAAAAGCAGTGGGTGCTCTAACGGCATGAGCGGCAACTTTACGCCGCCAGTTTCGGACATAAGATTGCCCCAAATACCAACGCACAGCACCACGTAATCGGCAAGTATCGTACCCTTCGTGGTCTCAACGCCCTTGATTTCACCATCTTGAACGATCAGCTTAGTCGCGGGGGTATAAGCAAATGCTTTGAGCTTTCCGGAGGCGACCGCCTCGTCAACAAGATCACCTGCAACTTTTTGCGACCTTGGTGTCACAAGACCTGCATCGGGATCCCACATCGCGCCCTGGATTTCATCCTCTTCGAGCAGCGGAAATTTCGCTTTCGCCTCTGCGGCTGAAATCATGTAGGCGTTCGTACCGAATGCCTTACCCGAGCCAACTTTTCTAATGAGCTCAAGCATGCGTTCGTCATCGCCTTTCCGCGCCACTTCCAGACCGCCAGTCTGGATATAGTTTCCGCGTTTCGCGTAGAACTCTCGGCTGTAATTGGTGATCTCACAGTTAAGCTTGTCGTGCGAGGTCATGTAGCAGAAGTCGGAGGCGTGCGATGTCGATCCGATATCGGTTGGGATGGCGGACTTTTCGAGTCCGACGATATCGTCCCACCCCTCTTCAATAAGGTGATGTACAACCGACGCCCCGGCAATACCACCCTGTCCGACAACGACGACTTTTGCGTGCTTAGGAAGCTCTGCCATCACTGTCTCCTACGGCATTATTATTTTCACTGATAGCGCCGGAGTGTATGCCCTCGAACGCCCCAACGAAATAGCTTTCGGAGACAAATTAATAGCTAATTTTTACATCTTGAACTAGATCGTCTCAGCGATCCTCTCGAGCTGCATTTTGAGGTCTTTTTTCAGGCCGGTGTCCTCTTTGATTTGGCGCGATAGTGAGCGCAGTTTTCGCCGGATTTTTCGATCGGTTTCACCTTCTGCAACGGCCCTGTCAGCGGCCTCAAGGGCCGATCTCAGCTCTTCGTGATCACCCATGGCATCACCTAATCGCGCAAGCTGATCGAGGTAGGCGAGGGCGACTTTGGGGTTCATTGGCCAGCTTACCGGCAATTGCTGCTGTGGGTTAAAAATTGCACCTTGGTCAGCTAGGTTGGTTGCAGCGATTTCATTAGCGGAGAGATGATCGCTCTCCAGCAATTCAAGAACGTCGAGACCCCGTGTGATCTCAGTGCCGTAAATGAGTCCGTCGTACCAGTACGTCGACCAGAAACCGCCAGTAATCAGCTCCTCAGCATCGATTGGCCCTCTGTCAAAATAGGCAATTTCGATGGGGTTGGCTGAGTCAGTGAAATCGATCACCGAGAGGCCGCCTTGATACCAGGCTTGAACGAATATGTCGCGTCCCGGAACGGGCACGATCGAGCCGTTGTGAGCGACACAGTTCTCCTGCTCCAATTGTGGCGCTGGAATCTTGAAATAGCTTTTGAATTCGAGCTTGCCGTCGACAATGTCATAGATCGCATCGGCTCCCCAATCCATGGGATCAAAGGCCCGACATCGAGGACGACTGCCGCCACCCCATTCATCGGTGAAGAGTACTTTGGTCCCGTCGTTGTTGAACGTTGCTGAGTGCCAATAGGCAAAACCATCATCCGATACCACGTCGATTCGAGTGGGTTTCATCGGATCACTGATATCGAACAAGATACCATTACCCGAACAGGCCCCCGCCGCGATATTTAGTGAAGGGAATACCGTGATGTCGTGGCACTCGTCCGTAGGGCGGGTGTCCTGGGTGTCGCCACCGTGATCACCACCGCGCCAAAGGCCTGCTAGCGCGCCGGTTTCCTCATCGGCAAACACCGCGGGGCTATCGATAATACGTGATGCTGCCGGATTATCGACAGGAATCTCGATGACATCGATGCGGAACAGTGCGGTTCGGCTATCACCAGGTGTGTCATCGAAACAGCTTTCCATTTCCTCGCGATCCCGGATACTGGAAGTGCCTGAGTTGTAGACAATGATCTTGCCGTCCTCATCGGGACCCGATACTACCGAATGCGTATGCGAGCCTCTGCAGGTTTGGACAGCGCCTACTTGTTTGGGTGCGCCTAGGTCACTGATGTCAAAGATGCGGATACCCCGAAAACGTTCGTCAGAAACATCCTCGGCAACACCTTGCAGGCCGCAGTCGAGTCGCCCGCGAGTTTGCTCTACCGACATGATCAGTAAATCACCGACGATAGAGACATCGCCTTGACCGCCTGGACAGACAACCGAGCTGATGAGCTCCGGATCGCCCTGATTCGCGATGTCGTAGATGTTGAAACCGTGATAGCTACCGGCAACTAGCGTATCGTCGGCAAAGGCCATGTCGGTATTGGAGAAGCTCAGCAGCGGTGAGCGCGTGCGAGGCCCGCCTTCGACAGGAGTTTTCTTCGGTTCTTCCCCGTCTTCACTGGGCTCTTCCTCTTTGCGCTTGGGGAGTTCAGCTGGGTTTTCAGGGTTAACGAAGCCTGCTGGCTTTTTCAATGAACTCACCAGTTTCATGTTCTTGATAGCGACACCTGCGTCGTAGAGACCCGGTGCCAAATTGGCCCTTGGATCCTCAAAGAGGGTTACGAGTAGCGCGTGCATCCGCTCAATCTCAACCCGCTGGTCATTTTTGATGTCACCGACAAACTCATAAAGGACGGGGTCATGGGCCGACCCCGGCTGGTCGAGAAGATCGTCGACCATATCAATCGCACCCTCGTGGTGCGCGATCATAAGCTCCAAAAAGAGCGTGTCGAAATCAGTTGCCTCGGATGCGGCTAGATCAGCCATCTGCTCGGGCGATGCCATACCCATCATGCCCTCATGTGGATTCGACGCCGCCTTCTTTCGATCCATGTCATGGTACATATGATGACCCATGGCGGCGTGATCCATACTGTCATCAGCCATGCTATGACCCATGGCCGAGTGGTCCATACCATCATGGCTCATTGCCATCTCGGTGCTTTCATCGCGTTCGTTTAACCAGCCCTGCATGAAAGCGACTTCATCGCTCTGTGACGCTTTGATCTTGCCTGCAATATCGAGCAACTCGGGCATATTGGTGCGCGTCTCGGCGAGGATCGACATCTCGAGCGCCTGCTCGTGGTGAGGGATCATGGCTTGCATGAAGTAGACATCATCAGCCGAGTAGCTGGTATCGGTAATCGCGACCGCTTCGTCCGCTGACAGCGCGCGACTTGCCTCACCGGGTGGTCCCGGCTGAATAATCGGTGCGGCAGTCAATGGCGCTGAAATTAGCAGGACAGCACTTAGTGCGCCGATGAGTAGTCGATTGGGTAGAGCGATGGCTTGAAATAAGCGTGGCATGGTCAAACTTTGTTCGTATCGTGAAAACGATCGTGAAATATACACCACATGACGCCGCCGTCGAAACTGACATCGCATTGGCTCCGGATTACTGATCACAGGCTGGGGTTTTCTGCAGCACTGGGTTCATCGGCGCCAATGTTCGATTACTCATCAGTGAAAAAATCTTACGAGGGGCATCCATCGTGACCTGTCCTTCGTAGGTCAGTTAGCACGCAGTTTTAAAGTGGAGATCCCTATGTATCAAGACGGCGATTTTGCCCGTTGGCGGCGACATCCATGGCACGGTCTTGAGGCCGTCCCAGAGGGTGCCGACGAAGGCATTGTTCAGGCCTATATCGAAATGCTTCCCAGCGATACCGTGAAGTACGAGCTGGATAAGAACAGCGGTTTTCTAATGGTTGACCGCCCGCAGAGAACATCGGCGACGCCGCCCGCACTCTACGGCTTCGTGCCAAAGACCTACTGCGCTGAGGAAGTCGCTAAACGCTGTGACCAGGCGACTGTAGCCGACGGTGATCCGCTTGATATCTGTGTCTACTCCGAGCGTTTGATCAACCGTGCCGACATTATTCTGAATGCCCGTGTGGTCGGTGGTATCCAGATGATCGACGGTGGAGAGGCCGACGACAAGATCATCGCCGTGTTGGATGGCGATAACATCTGGGGCGGTGTGACTGATATTGCTGACTTGCCCGCGATTAAGACTGAGCGTCTACAGCACTATTTTTCAACCTATAAGCTGATTCCAGGCAAGACGGTCGATGTGCGTGTTGATTGCGTTTATGGTCGCGAAGAGGCGTTGAAGGTGATTGCCGCCGCGCGAGCCGATTACAACAACCACTTCGGCCATCTGTTTGCTGAGGAGTCATCAGCGGCATAGCCCTATTTAATTGGTTTTAAGGTCCGAGTAGATCTCGCTCGGGTCACATCTGGATTTAGCTTATGAATAGTCAATGGCGATTGATTGGCCTGGGAGCAATTTTGTTGTTGATCGGGGTGGGTGCGCGCGCCATCGAAGAGCCCGCGTATACCGTTGTTGACCAATGGCAAGACGGTGATATCGAGGTTCGATCCTACGAGCCCAGGGTTTGGGCGGTAACCGAGATGAATCAGAGCCAGAATCAGGGATTTCGAGTCTTAGCCGGCTATATTTTTGGTGGCAATAAGCAGGGTGAAGAGATCGCGATGACTGCGCCTGTCAAAAGTTCGATGTCTGGCGCCGCCGTAACCGAGATGGCTTTTATGATGCCGGCCGCCTATGACGCGGCCGATCTGCCAGATCCACTTGATGAGCGTGTTGAATTCCGGCAGACCGATGCCTATCTCGCGGCGGTGATTCGCTTTTCGGGCTGGGCGACCAGCGGTAAGAATGAGAAAAAGTGGCGCGATCTAAGCGAGTTTATTGCCGGTACCGATTACGTGATTACCGGTGAACCCAC
>NTKA01000031.1 GCA_002456975.1 Halieaceae bacterium MED-G27 | reverse complement strand
GTTCAAGGCGAAGTCAGGTGGATTCTTCCACAATGTCGTGGCGACGGTAGCGGATGATGCAACCAATACGTTTGAGTCATGCGCTCGAATCCGAGGCGGTGCTGAAGTAAACGTCAATACAGCGCTTGTTTTCAACAACTGGATACAGGACTGTGCCAACGATGGTAGCGGCGGTGCTCTGGTGTCAGCGGATAGTGCGGCAGGTGCAGACGCTGTAGCCAATGCATCAGTAGTGGTTGCCGATCCAGCGCTCGATTCGATTCTGGCGTCACAGGCAGCCGAAGCAGTGTTGGCTGCGCCACTGAACTGGACTGAGATCAACGGTGCGTTCTCAGAGTCAACGGCCAATACATCGTACTTGGATGCGACGGACTTTATCGGTGCGGTCAATCCCGATGGATCTAACCCCTGGTGGGCTGGCTGGACGCTTCCAGGCACGCTCTAAGGTTTAGATTTAATGTCTCTAAGGCGGCCTCAGGGCCGCCTTTTTTTTGTCCAGCTTTTGAAGGACAACACTGTGTGATCCGTTGGGGGTAAGAGGGCGTAACACCACTACATGATGCGTTTCCAAGCCATCTTCCCCCAGATGGTTTTTGATTCCCCGGCCACCCTGGTCGGGGTTTTTTTAGGATTTTTTTATGCGCGGATTACTACTAACTACCTGTGTTTTTCTTGTTAGCTGCTCATCGGTAGAAGTTGATGACTATGCTGAGCGACAGCCTGTGTTCCTGCCAGAGAGGTTTTTCGCAGGTTCGCTTAAGGCCTACGGTGTGGTGAAGAACTACCAAGGCTATGCGTCGCGATCGTTTGTCGCCGATATTGACGCGTGTTGGAAAGATGGTGTCGGCACTCTGGATGAGTCCTTTTTGTTTGATGACGGCGAGCCTCAGACCCGAGTGTGGTCCCTGAGCCAAAACGGAGATGGGTCAACTTATTCAGCTACAGCCGGTGATGTTCGCGGTGTGGGCACTGCAGCCGTCTCCGGTAACGCCATGTTTTTGGACTACGTTTTGACCATCGAACTCGAGGATGGCTCTATCGATGTCAGTGTCGACGACCGAATGTACCTGGTAGATGACAATGTCCTCATCAATGAATCTGTCATGCGAAAGTTTGGCGTGCCTGTGGGCGAGATACTGCTTACCATCATCCGTTACCCCGATGTTGAGGTCTCGTGTCCCGAGTAGTCACTAGTCAATGGTTGGGCTATCTCGGCCTGATCCCCTTTCTCGGTTTTTGCGCTGGCTTTTACTGGTTGGAAGATTGGCCACGATCGGTATCGGTTCAGGGCTTTGTAATCTACTCACTGGCGATCTTTTGCTTTTTGGCTGGAGCTCTGTGGGGACAGGCACAGCGATCAGATGAGGCCCTGAGTGTGCCGACACTGCTGATTAGTAATGGTCTCGTCCTATTTGCCGTTACCGCGCTGTTGACCGCGCAGGCAATGCTCGCATCGGTCTTATTGGCGCTTGGTTACCTAGCACTACTCTGGTTCGAGTTGCGAACCTCATCGCAAGAGCATTGGTATCTGGTCATGCGAAAACGACTGACCCTAGGCGTATTTGCCGCTCACCTTATCTACGTGTCACTGCATATTAGCGGCGCATAATTGCCTTAAAAGCCCAGCGAAAAACTGCGTATCGGCAGTGACTGTGCGATCATAATCAAAACCATCTGTGCCTACTCTGATGAACGCCGTTTTAGCGCTTGATACATCCACCGACTACTGCTCTGTTGCCTTCGCAGACAACGACGTCAGCCGCTCAGTTTCTGAGTCGCTTCCCCGAGCTCATAACCAACATATTTTGGCAATGGTTGATGAGGTGCTGGCTGAATGCATGCTGAAGGATCACGTCGATGTGATCGCCTGCGGCGTCGGCCCGGGGTCGTTCACCGGACTCCGTGTCGCGGTGGGTGTTGCTCAGGGGCTCGCTTGGTCACTCGATTTGCCGATTTGGCCATTTTGTTCGCTCAGAGCACAGGCGCTCTCCGATGCCACTCGAAAAGAATCAGACTATGTGCTCAGTCTCATTGATGCCCAGATCGGGCAGGTTTACGGGGCATGGTTCCAATGGCGCGGTAACGAGCTGCACTGCATCAGCGAGCCCGCGATCAGGGTGATAGAGGACTTTGTTGCTGATCCTCTGGTGCCGCTTGCTGAAGCCTATGCAGTGGGCGATGGGGTGTTAGCCATGAGCGAGCAAGATCGTGGCGCTTTTGCCGGGATATTCCCCGACCTGCGACCGAATGTTGAAGCGGCGGCACAATTGTGTCGGCTAGAAGCGAATGACACTAATTTGGTCTTGGCAGCTCAATTGGAGCCACGTTACGTGCAGCAGGACATTGGCTGGAAGAAACTCAGCGAGCAGGGAGTAAGGCGCTAATGGAATTATTACAGGCGCTCTGTCTTGCGCTCATACAGGGGTTCACCGAGTTTTTGCCGATTTCGAGTTCGGCGCATCTTATTTTGCCTGCCCAGATTCTTGGTTGGCGCGATCAGGGTTTGTCATTCGACGTGGCCGTTCACGCAGGCACGCTGATGGCGGTCGTACTTTACTATCGATCTGATCTTTGGCGTATGAGCCGCGCTGTGTTTACCGCTGATCCAGCGTCATCTGGAGACCGTCGCGAGGTCTTGATCTTGGTATTAGCCACATTCCCGGCTGTGGTAGCAGGGCTCTTACTGTCGGATTTCATCGATGCTCACCTTCGAAGCACATCGGTGATCGCGACCACGACGCTCGTATTCGCCCTGCTCCTATGGCTCGCTTATGCGAGACGTGGGCTCAGTTATGTCAATGCACAGCCAATGCAGTCGATTCGCGATGGCTTTCTCATTGGCGTCGCACAGGTACTGGCTTTGATCCCGGGTACATCGCGCTCAGGGATCACCATCACCGCGGGATTAATGCTGGGGTATCCGTTAAATTCCGCGGCGCGGTTTTCATTTCTACTCTCGATCCCTGTCATACTAGGCGCTTTGGTTCTGATGCTAGTTAAGCAATCAGATGAGCTGATGCACGGCGGCATGGGATTGGTCATGGCAGTATCGACGCTCACTGCGGGTGTCGCGGCTTATTTAACGATCGCATTTTTCGTTCGAATCGTTGAGCGCGTCGGTATGTTGCCATTTGTTGCCTATCGCTTGGCGCTGGGTGCTGTGTTGTTACTATTTTTTGTGTGAGCTCAATCATGTCCGAAGTTACATCATCTCTCATCGAATTTCTGTCTGAGGCGACAACGCCATTCCATGCGGTATCAGCCATTGTTAAGCGCTTGTCGGCAGCGGGTTTTACGCCTTGGGACGAGGCCAGCGGCGATGCGCCGGCGGTGGGTAGCAAGCACTATTGGATTAAGAACGGCAGCACAGTGATTGCCTTTACCGCGGGTCGCGATTCAGCCGATGCTGGAATTCGTTTGGTCGGCGCGCACACCGACAGCCCAAACCTAGCGGTCAAGCCGAACCCGAATTTGCTCAAGGGTGGCTGTAACCAGCTGAGTGTCGATGTATATGGGGGCGTGTTGCTCAACCCGTGGTTCGACCGTGACTTATCGTTGGCTGGCCGCGTTACCTATCTCTCTGACAATGGCAGCGTTGACTCCTGCTTGATCGATTTTCGTAGAGCGATTGCGGTGATCCCATCGCTTGCTATTCACTTAGATCGCGAAGCCAATAAATCTCGCAGTATTAACCCACAGACCGATCTCCCGCCCGTGCTATCTCTGGCCGATGGCGACGATGCGTTTGATCTATCTGCGCTGCTATCCGAGCAAATCGCGCTGGAACATCCAGACTTGGCGATCGACAAGATTCTCGATTGGGAGCTCTCGTTCTATGACAGCCAGATGCCGGCGGTGACGGGCTTGCGATCAGATTTCGTGAGTTCAGCGCGGCTCGATAACCTGTTGAGCTGTTTTGCAGGCATGGAGGCGCTGTTGGCTAGTGCCGATAATGGCGAGTGGAATATTCTGGTCGCCAATGACCACGAGGAAGTAGGCAGTGCCTCGGCGGTTGGTGCTCAAGGCCCCATGCTAAACGAGCTTCTCGATGCCCTGGCCAATGATGACACGAGTAACCGCGCGCTCCGTCGAAACAGCTGGATGATGTCGGTCGATAATGCTCACGCCATCCACCCCAACTACAGCGCAAAGCATGATGATCACCACGCACCGCTTTTAGGCGGCGGCCCCGTGATCAAGATCAATCGTAATCAGCGCTATGCGACCACGGGTGAAGGCTCTGGTCGAGTTAAACTCCTAGCCGAGCGGGTGGGTATCGAGTCGCAGGCGTTTGTTATGCGCGCTGATTTGGCCTGCGGGAGCACCATCGGTCCGATTACCGCCACTGAGACAGGCATTGATACCACCGATATCGGTGTGCCCACGCTGGCCATGCACTCGATCCGTGAACTGGCAGCCGCTAAGGATGTCAGCGCTTTGATGGCTTTGCTCACCGGTTTTTATAATCGCGTTGTCTGAGGTGGGGGAAGCGATGCAAGCTACACGAGTACTTACCGGGATCACCACGACCGGCACGCCACACCTCGGTAACTATGTAGGGGCTATACGTCCCGCGATTGCCGCCTCGAAGTTAGATGATGTCGACTCTTATCTGTTTCTCGCCGACTACCACGCGTTGATCAAAGCATCGGATCCTGATCTAGTCGCACAATCGAGCCGAGAGATAGCCGCAGCTTGGTTGGCGTTTGGGCTAGATCCAGATATCACCCACTTCTACCGACAGTCAGATATTCCTGAGATCACCGAGTTGTCTTGGATTCTCTGCTGCAATGCTGCCAAGGGCCTGATGAATCGGGCGCATGCCTATAAAGCCGCGGTGCAGGCTAACGAAGAGGCAGGGGAGGACCCCGACTTCGCGGTCACGATGGGGCTTTTTTCTTACCCCGTCCTGATGGCAGCGGATATTTTGATGTTTAACGCCCACGATGTTCCTGTAGGGCGAGACCAGATTCAGCACGTTGAAATGGCACGCGATATCGCACAGCGATTCAACCATCATTACGGCGAGGTGTTTACATTGCCGCAGGCAGTCGTCGACGACGATGTGGCCGTATTGCAGGGGCTTGATGGTCGTAAGATGAGTAAAAGTTACGGCAACACTATTCCCTTGTTTGGAACCCCCAAACAGCTGCAGAAATCGATTAATAAAATTAAGACCAACCTACTAGAGCCAGGTGAGCCGAAAGACCCAGATACGTCGGCAGTGTTTCAGATCTGGTGTGCTTTTGCGTCAGACTCAGAGCGAGCGTCGATGCATCAGGCATTTCTCGACGGCATTGCCTGGGGTGAGGCCAAGAAACAGTTGTTCGAGCGGGTTAACGATGAAATAGCCCCGGCCCGGGAGGAATACGAGCGATTAATGGCGAACCCACAAGAAATCGAAGCCGTTTTGCTTGCGGGTGCCACAAAAGCTCGAGAGAAAAGCGCAGCCCTGCTGGCGAAGGTTCGCCAAGCGGTTGGACTTCGCTCTTTTGCCTAGGGCATTTCCTCGATAGCGATATCGACGTCGACGGTCACCGCACCGTCTTCGCCATCAACCAAAGCCATTACCGCCGCTTTTAGTTCTTCTGGGTCCGGTTTGGTACCTTCCGCTTTGGCTTTTTCGACGATGGCTCTCACCGTCTCCGCGAGCATCGCGGTCTCCGCACCATCGACTTCAACCTGGACGACCATCATGTCTTCATCGCCGCTAACGTCGCCGTCTTCCTTGATCAGCACCATGCTCACTTCTTCGTGAAGCTCCATGATTTCGTTACCACCTTTTTCGATCCAGATGCCTTTGTGCCCGGGTGCGGAGGCATCGATGGTGTGCATCTTCATCATCGTCTGCTGACGTGGTTCGGGTCCGATGTAATCATCGAGCAAAATAGCGCCCCCGATAAGCACACCAACTAAAGCAGCGGGTCCGTATTGACTCATAAGAACTTCCTTATTGTTCGTTTTACTTGGTTTGCGGCCGCCCGTAAGGATGATCCCAGTTCGCGCGGCATTTTCCGCCGCGCACTGTACATCAGGTCTTTTTACAAGGCGATACTAAAACTTAATACCGCGCTGCGCGGCTCCCCGACAAAATATCGGTAGTTTCCAAATCCAAAGTCGGCTCGTTCCGCATAGCCAGTGTCCAGCAGGTTTGTGATCGAGAGGGTGGTGGTCACCGCCGGTGTCGCTTGCCACTGCGTGCGAAGGTTTAGGAGCTCGTGGCCTGCGTAGCTATGTTGATTGTTGGGGTCAATGAAGTAGTCACCAACCCAGACAAACTCGAGTTCTGAGGTGATCGGCTTTGATGCCAGCACGGTATCGAAAATCAGTCGTGCGCTCCCGCTGTTGGTTGGTGCGGTGTCAATCTCGTTACCTTTGATGCTGCCCGAGCTTCCCAGAAGCTGGATGTCGCTGTCGTATTGGTGGTCTGCGATGTTGGCAGCGAGTTCGGCTCGAAGTCCGTCTCGAATAAACCAGCTCAAATCGATTTCTAGCCCCTGGTGACTGGTTTTGGCTCCGTTGATGGTCTGCCTGTTTCGATCCTGAAAAATAACGTTGTCCTTGTCCATGGTGTAGATAGCAACATCGGTGGCGAACCGGTCGGACTGATAGCGATAACCCAGTTCGACACTCGACATCTCCTCGGAGTCGATGTCGGTGCTCGTCTGTCCCGATTGCAACCTGAAAAGTTCGGTCGCTTGCGGGGCGCGAAACCCCGACGCATGTCGCAGGTAAGCGGTACCATTACCGAGCGACCAGAGCGTGGCCAGGTTGTAAGACAGATTACTAAAGCTCTCATCTCCTGACTCGGGTCGATAGAACCGACAGTTGCTCGCGGTCGGCGCACAGACTGAGCCGGCGGGCTCCCGGGTCTGGTAGTCGTATTCGGTTCTTTCAAGTCGTGCGCCAGCTTTCAGTGTCACGCTGTCGCTTAATTCTTTCGATAGCTGACCGAAAACCGCGCTATTCAGCGCATCAACCGAGTAATCGTAATGTACGCCAGCGGGCTGATTCGGACTGAACCCCTCGGCTTGGTCCTCAAACAGCGTGCCCTCGGTACTGTCGATATCGACGCCGAGTAGGTAGTTCATTGTGGACGCGGATCCTTCCGCGGAGGCCTGCAGGCCAAGGCTAGTGTGCGCGTTTCGCTCACGTGATTTCCAGGGCAGATAGTGCTGAAGAAACTCCATCCGATTATCGCGCCAGTAGGGTGTGATCGTTACTGAGTGGTCACCCATCATGCGTTGGAATCTGGCATAGGCTCGCGTCGATTGCGCATCTCGGTAGGCCTCCGGATTTCGGTTGACCCGCCTTGAGGCATCGTTTTTATAAGCGCCTTTGCCGTCTTGAATATATCCCGCGGTCTCCTGGTTGAGATTGTTGGCCGCCAGCATTGCCGTCATTTGCCAATCACCGAGGGTCTCGTCGTAGCGCAGGGTGACCTTTTGTTGCTCGTAGCCCGAGGCATCCTGATAGCCACCGTAGGTTGTTACATTGGCATTAAGTGCAAGTTTGTCGGACGCGGTTGAGAGCATTGCTCGGTAATAGTCACGACTGCCACTTTGAAGCGATAAGCGCGGCGTCGTGTTGGTGGCATCTCGCGTCGTGACATTGATTACCCCGTGCATTGCGTTAGAGCCGAAAACGGCCATCGCGGGGCCCTTTAGTACCTCGACTGACCCCGCCTGAATCAGGTTGGCATCAAACAGTTGGTTGACATTACAAAAACCGGGTGCGCGCAAGGCGATACCATCTTCGGCGGTAAGAAAGGCTCCGCAAGCACCGGCACCTGTCAGTACGGGTGAGCGCAATGAGACCAATGATTCCTGACCATTACCTCGACTGATCCAGGCGCCTGACACACGATTGAACAGCTGGTTGCTGTGTTGCAGGTCACTGCGTGCGATCGAGTTGTCATCAAGCACGGTGACACCTTGCGCCATTGTATTTCGATCGGTGTTGGTTCGTGTGGCTGTCACGATCACTACTTCCAGTGCATCCGCGCTTTCATCGGTCTGTGCTCTGCTCTCGCTGACTGCGCCGAGACTTGTAACCAACAGTAGAAATGAAACGCCTTCTCGCAACTTAAACATAGATGACCTCATTGATTCGGGTGATGTGAGCTATGAGATGAACCGGAAGGATAGCGGCCTCAGATCAGTAGTCAAACAGTGCTATTTGCCCCACAATTAGCAGGCTTTCAGTACGGACGGCGAACCCTTAAAAGGAGGCCACCAATGCGTGTTTTAGACGTCAATGATGATTTCCCTATTCGAACTAACGAGCCGGTTCACAGCGGTAAGGTTCGGTCGGTTTATTGGCTAAGTGATGCAGATAGTGCGCGATTGATTCAAGAGCGAGACTATCCAGTCGCAGCGGACTCCCGACTCGCCATCATGATTATCAGCGACCGCTTATCGGCCTTCGAGTGCATGTGGAAAGCCGAGGGTGGCTTAAATGGTGTGCCGGGAAAGGGTGCAGCATTGAATGCGATTTCAGGCTTCTGGTTCGATACTTTCAAGTCGGCGGGTTTAGCGCGGAGTCACATTCTGGAGGTGCCACATCCTCTGGTATGGATTGTTCAGCGCGCCGAGCCAGTAATGATCGAGGCGATAGCACGCCAGTACATCACGGGCTCGATGTGGCGGAGTTACGACAAAGGAGAACGCGATTTCTGCGGTATCGCCGTCCCCGAGGGACTTACCCGTGATCAAAAATTACCCGAGCTACTCATTACTCCCTCTACCAAGGGTATTTTGAGCGGCATCCCGGGCGTTCCCGAGGTGGATGATGTAAATATCAGCCGCGATGACATCACCAATAATTGGCAGGCCTTCAAGTTTGATCAGGCCAGCGATGTGGCGGTTTACGAAGAGCTTCTATTAAACGGTTTTAACGTCATCTCCCGGAAACTATCGGAGCTTGATCAAATATTTGTCGATACCAAATTCGAGTTTGGTTACGCGCAGAACGCCTCTGGTGGTCGAGAGCTCATCTACATGGACGAGGTGGGAACGCCCGATTCGTCACGAATTTGGGATGGTTCAGGCTATCGAAACGGCAAGATTGTTGAGAACAGTAAGGAAGGGTTCCGACAGGCATTGCTCGCTCACGCACCCGACTCCGATGTCCTCACCAACAAGGCGCGGATGGATGAGCGTTTCGCCTACGCCCGCGAGACGGTGTTACCGGCATCGATGATGATGGATGTATCTGCGACCTATGTGGATATTGCTGAGCGTATTACCGGGAAAACCCTGCAGGTGACCGATAACCCGCGCGAAGAAATCATTGCGGTATTGGGCGGGGAATTCGGTCTGATCCAATAACAATCGTTGATGATCTATTTATTTGTTAGAGAGCAGGAGCTGGCTATGACGACCAATCCGATAATGCATTTGACTGAGAAAGTCTCTGTGATGGGGCAGGTCTCGCCCGAACAGATAGCTGCTCTGAAGGCAGAAGGGTTTACCACAGTAATGTGTAATCGGCCTGATCATGAAGATCCCGGGCAACCCACGATGGATGAATTGGCCGGAGCCTGTGAGGAATATGGTCTGCGTTTTGTCAGGTACCCACTGACGATGATGAATTTTCCGGGCGATGATGTCGCGGGTATGGCCGAAGAGTTCGAGCCCGAGACTGGAAAAGTATTGGCCTATTGTCGCACCGGCACTCGCAGCGCGAATCTTTGGATTTTAACGTTAGCTGGAGACGCTCGGCTAACCGCGTTTGCCGCTGCTGAGCGCTATGGAATCAATACGATGTCAGCTAGGCAGCTGGGCTGACCGCAACCTCTTGCATCAATGTTTTCAAGTGCCTAAGCGCCTTCTCAGCAGAATCCACTAGCATGGGGTCGGTGGTTCGTTCGTCGAAGGGTGGCGGTGCATGTTCCGGATGGTAGGCCTCAGCAATGACGGCGTAAGGAATCGCTTCGTCGCCCTCAACGGCGTATAGGGCATATACCCGCGTTTTGAGTTGAGTGCGTGTTCCAACCGTGTGATTACTCAGCGCGACAAACCCTGATCCGGTTGTGACCTCGGTATCCAATAACACCCGTTTATCAACCACAAAGCCAGCGGTTCGGAGGCTAGCACCGATACTGCCGCCCGCTCTAATGACTTGATCACTCGCGTCTAATCGCGAATCCCTCGGTAACACAAACACGGTGACAGCTAGTGTTCGAGACACCTTCGAATTAGCTTCACCGCTGAAAAGGTTCGCGACACGGATCTCATCACTTTGGCTCAATACCTCGACGCCATAGCTGCCAAATCTTTCTCTGATGACGTCGCTGTTCAAGCTGGGAGTTACCTCTGCTGTCGCTGTCGCCACCTGCGTGAACAACAGAAAACAAAAAATAAACTGTCGCATTAGGATACGCTGATTATTGGATGAATGGATCCTTGGTTTAGGGCAGGATGGTACCTTAAAAGTTTGGCTTTGGTTATTTGCAGCCGAGTGCGTTTGGGGGAAGTTAGATGACAAGTGCTACTCACAACCCGGTGTGGGATTTGCCGATCCGGATTTTTCATTGGTGCCTGTTACCCGGTATTGGCTTTATGTGGTGGACCGGTGAGACAGGCCGGATGGAGTGGCACAGCTACTGCGCCTACGGACTTATCTGCTTGGTTGTGAGTCGCATTGTCTGGGGCTTTATCGGTAGCTACCACGCCCGTTTTTTTCATTTTCTGGTCGGGCCAAAACGTATCATTCAGTACATCAGGGAACCCGGCGAAGTCACAGGACACAACCCATTGGGGGCACTGTCGACAATCGCGTTACTCGGCCTATTGTTGGCTCAGGGGCTCTCCGGCTTGTTCAGTGTTGATGATGCCTCTTTTGAGGGGCCTCTCGCTTACATAGCGGATGGTGACTTCATCGACACCGCGACCGAGTGGCACGAGGTGAATTGGAGTCTGTTGCAGGCATTCATTGCTTTGCATCTGCTCGCCATCGCTTTTTATCAATTCAAGCGTCGCCAGCGTCTCATTCAGGTGATGTGGTTTGGCTCATCCGAAACTCGCCAAGGCGCGGAGCCGGCAAAGTCTTCGCTGCTTGCTCTCGTTGTCCTGGCCGCGGCGGCAGGCTGCCTATGGCTTGCCATCGCGATGGCACCCGAGCCACCGCGTTGGTACTAAGCGAGAGCGCGTCATCGCGTCATAGAGGCGCGATAGATTTACCGGATCGACGCCACATCATCTTGTCTTAACAGGGTATGCGGTCTGGTGTGGCTCCACATCTGTATGGCACCAGAACCACCTGAATGACCCTAAAAAAACTCGATGGCACCAGGAGTACCGCGCGGTAAAAAGGTATGGCCTCACGGCGAAATATCAGACCAACCAACGCGTTTGACCTTAATGGGCTTGAATGGTGGGCTTGGCGCGGTGAGGGTACTCCCAGCGCAGCATACGTGCTTACGCGCTTACTGGAAGGGAGACTGAGGGCGCTGCTTCACAGCGCCCTGCGTTATCTGGTGAGGGCTCAAACAACTCACCTGCGACGGGTATAAAGCTAATCGCTAGTGAGTCTGGAGCCTTGCACGGATAGCTTGCTGCAAAGCCCGATAGAAGCTTACTAGTAGAGATAACCGCGTGACTTGTAGTTGTCGTGGCAGGCTTTGCAAGTGCCGCCAGTTTTTCGGAACTGCCCAGCAATGGCCTGTCGATCACCGGTCGCGGCGACTTCGGCTAGCTTTGCCGCTTGCATTCGAAAGTTGCCTAGCTTCTCTTCGAAATCGGCTTTGTTGTCCCAGATTTCGGGCTTGGCGCGGGTTTTTCCTTTATCGCTACCGGGCGCGAAGCCACGCTCAACGGTAACACTCGATACTGCCGCGAGGTCTGAAGCCCATGCGGCGAACTGCTCGCCATTCCACTCGATATCACCCTTAACCATGTCACCCATGGGGCCGAAGGTCATACCAACAATGGCAAAATAGGACTGACGCAAGGACTGGAGCGGCTCGCTTCGTTCAATGTGAGCGATTGCGGGTAATGACAAAGCGGCGGATAACAAAAGAACCAAAGAAAAACGGCTGTTAGACATTAGGTGAATCTCCTATCGATTTCGTCGAAGATACGTGACAGGGTCACATACAGATTTCAGTGTACGGATTTATGACCGGGTTGCACTACACTATTGGCCGCAGTGTCGTTGGATAACACTATGAATAACGCAGTTTCAGTCAGTCTCGCCTACGACCTCGAATCCTACTGGATGCCTTATACCGGGAATCGGCAGTACAAGCAGGATCCGAGAATGATCGTGGCAGCCGAGGGTGTCTGGTTTACCGACGACACAGGCAGGCGGGTACTCGATGGTCACTCGGGTCTTTGGACGACAGGCCTTGGGCATGGTCGGGAGGAGATTGCCGAGGCGGTGAGCCAGCAGGTTCGAGCGCTCGATTTTGCACCACCGTTTCAATACGGCCATCCAAAAGCGTTTGCGCTTGCCAGCAAAATAAAGTCGCTGATGCCCGGCAACCTCGACTATGTATTTTTCACCAACTCTGGCTCGGAATCGGCAGATACCTCGCTAAAAATGGCGCGTGCGTATTGGCAATTAAAGGGACGAGCCAATAAAACGAAGTTTATTGGACGTCAAAAGGGCTACCACGGCGTGAACTTTGGTGGAGTATCGGTTGGTGGTATTCCAGCGAACCAGAAGCACTTTGGTCCCATCCTCGATGTCGATCATCTGCCTCATACCATGATTGCCGAGAATGCCTTTAGCCGCGGTATGCCGGAGCAGGGGGCAGAACAAGCCGAGGTATTGCTCGAGCTCATTGAAAAACACGACGCTGACACAATTGCCGCCGTTATTGTGGAGCCGATGGCGGGGTCTGCAGGTGTTATTCCACCACCACAAGGCTATCTGCAGCGACTCAGACAAATATGCGATGACAACGACATTCTGCTGATTTTTGATGAGGTCATTACCGGCTTTGGCCGATGCGGCGCCATGACGGGTGCTGATGCTTTTGGCGTCACTCCCGATATTCTAAATGTCGCAAAGCAGCTCACCAACGGCGCAATCCCAATGGGGGCTGTGATCGCTTCGAGCGCTATTTACGAGACATTTATGAATCAGGGAGCACCTGATTACGCACTCGAGTTTGCGCACGGCTACACCTATTCAGGGCACCCGGTTGCCTGTGCAGCGGGTCTCGCGGCGCTCGATATCCTTGTAAGCGAGCGTCTGCCCGAGCGGGTGGCGGCAGAGGCACCTTATTTTGAAGGACTGTTGCACGATCATCTAGCAGATAAACCGCATGTCCTAGACGTTCGAAACTACGGTTTCGCTGGGGCCCTAACTTTAGAGGCTTACCCGGATGAGCCCCTGAGACGACCATTTGAGGTCGCAATGCGACTGTGGGAAAAGGGATTCTTGGTCCGTTACGGCGGCGACACTATTCAAATAGCACCTCACTTTGTAATGCAGCGACCTGAAATGGAGTCGCTTGTGATGGCATTGGGAGAGGCACTGGACGAGCTCGCCTGACCGGGTGATGACAGCCGTCGACATTACGAGCGCATAGAGATCACAACGGTGGATTCACATGATTAGACAAATGCTCAAAGTCGTCCTATTGACCCTCGGTCTGATTACCGCACTCACTGTGGCGCTTTACCTCGTCTCTCCGGTCCGACCTGTAGTCTGGGACGCGCCACCAAACCCCGGATTTACCGGCGTCTTTTCGGTCAACGATGGCTTAGCTGGCTACCAACAGCTCGATGTTCAGGGCTATGGTCCGGAGGATGTCTCCTGCGCGCCGTCAGGTGGTTACGTCACAGGACTCGATGACGGACGGATTGTGAAGGTCAGCGAGAGCGGCACTATCGAAGAGCTTGGTAATACCGGTGGCAGGCCATTAGGCATTCACGCGTTGGCTGATGGCAGCGTGCTGATCGCTGATGCGGAGCGTGGCTTACTGAAATTGGCAAATGGCGAGGTCGAAGTGCTTGCCAATGAGGTCGACGGCGAGCCGATGTTATTCGTTGATGATCTCGATGTGGCTGCCGATGGAACGGTCTGGTTCAGCGATGCTTCGCAGCGATTTGGTATGACAGATAACCGCCGGGATTTTATGGAAGGGTCCAAGACTGGGAGATTGTTGTCCTTCGATCCCATCACCGGCCAAGTCACCTCACACCTTGAGAACCTATTTTTCGCCAATGGCGTAGCGCTTGGCCCGAACGACGAGTACGTCTTGGTCAACGAGACGGGGCTTGGTCAGATTCAGCGACTCTGGCTCAAGGGAGAGCGAGCGGGGCAGGTAGAACTTTTTGTCAGCGAACTACCCAGCGCCATAGACAATCTTTCGTTTAACGGGCGAGATACGGTCTGGGTGGCAATGCCCAATCCTCGAAAGATTCTAGATGATCTCGCCCCCACCCCTATGCTACGGCGCATTCTGGGTGCTCTGCCAGAGTCCATGGCGCGCGCTATCGAGACCGATTTTGCGATGGTAGCAGCACTCGACCTCGAGGGTAACGTCACCCAAAGTTTGCAGGACCCTGCCGCGGGCTATCATCACATTACGAGCGTCAATCAGTGCGGTGATCATCTGCTGTTGGGCAGCTTGCGCGAGAGCGGCATCGGTCGGGTTGGCCTCTGATGAGTGAGCACAGTCTGCCGTTTTATGTAGTTAATGCCTTCACTTCATCGATGTTTGGCGGCAATCCCGCGGCGGTCGTGCCTCTGGAAACGGCGCTCGACGATGATTTGCTCCTCGCCATCGCGGCGCAACATAATTTGTCCGAAACCGCTTACTTCGAGCCGCAGACAGAGGGTTTCTACAAACTTCGCTGGTTCACGCCCAAGGCTGAAGTGCGCCTTTGTGGCCATGCCACCCTTGCCACAGCCTGGGTGATTCAACGTCTGGAGGGGATTCAGCCCGAGGGGCTTCGTTTCGAGACCTTGAGCGGCACCCTGACGGTCAAAGAGGTGGGTTCAAATTCTCTTGCCATTGATTTCCCCGCCATCGAAACCCGAGAGATTGACGCTATCCCAGCACTTGAGGACGCATTGGGGGTCCCTGTACGTTCACTCCGCGCAGCTGCCCAAGATCCCTGGCAATTAATTGCGGTGGTCGATGATCAGCGCACTGTTGAGCAATGCAGCCCCAACTTCGAGGCCCTTAAAAGCGCAACTCCACTCTGCGTGGCCATTACGGCACCTGGCGATGATGTGGACTTTGTCTCGCGGTTTTTTGCACCCCACCTCGGTATTTTAGAGGATCCAGTGACCGGCTCCGCTCACTGCCAACTGGCACCGATGTGGGCAGGCATGCTTGATAAAACAGATTTGATGGCACGACAGTTATCCGAGCGCGGCGGAAATGTAAGTTGCCGTGTCCTCGGTGACCGCGTCGAACTCATTGGCAGTTGCATGCGCTATGCCGAGGGACGCTTGTATTTGCCCCGGTAGATGCGACAGCCTAAATGCCGCGCTCGCTACAGCATGCTCTCCTGCCTATCGATCCAATCCATCATCCGCGACTCGAGGGCATCGAGCGGAATGGCGCCTGCGCCCAAAAGCTCGTCATGAAAAGCACGGATATCGAAGTCTTTGCCTAGACGTGTCTCAGCGGTCGCTCTGAGCTCCAACATCTTCAACTGACCGATCTTGTAGGCCAGAGCCTGTCCGGGCCAGCCAATGTAACGGTCAATTTCGTTGATGATGTCGGCCTCTGACTTAGCCGCATTGTCCTTGAAGTAGTCGATCGCTTCCTGACGCGTCCAGCCGAAATAGTGAATGCCGGTATCGACCACGAGTCGCACCGCGCGCCACATGTCGTAGATCAGCTGTCCGTAGCGGGAGTAGGGGTCGGTATAGAGTCCCATGTCATAGCCCAGTCGCTCGGAGTAAAGCCCCCAGCCCTCGACAAAAGCGGTCACGCCACTGCTCTTCCGAAACTGCGGTACGTCCTCTAGCTCCTGTGCCAGTGCAATTTGCAGGTGATGTCCCGGCACGCTTTCGTGCACTGATAGCACTTCGATTTCGTACTTTGGCCGCACTTCGGGTCGGTATAGGTTCACGTAATACCAACCGGGACGACTGCCATCCATGGCCGGTGGCATATAAAACGCTGTAGTAGTGTCGGGTGCCAGTGCCTCGGCGATCGGTCGAACGCCGTAGGGCATTCGCGGCAGTTTGCCAAATAGTTTTACCAGCTCGGGATCGAGCCGTTTTGATACCGCTTGATAGGCCTCGAGGAGAGCCTCGGGGCTGTCATAGTAAAACTGGGGATCGGTTCGGAGAAATTCATTGAATGCGTTGATATCCCCTTCAAAGCCTACCTCATCGATCACCTCTTCCATTTCGCCTCTGATTCGGGCCACTTCCGCCAGGCCTATATCGTGGATCTCCCGTGGCGTGAGGTCGGTTGTAGTGAAGTGCCGTACCAGCATTTCATAGATTTGCTTTCCGCCGGGCAGTGAACCAATCCCTGGCTCTGTGCGGCTGGCGGGCAGGTACTGTTCCTCGATGAACGCTTTGAAGCGCTTATAGGCAGGCGTTACCTGATTGCCAATGATGTCCCGGGCTCTGCTCTGAATCGCCGCGGCTTGCTCGTCGGAAAGCTCGGAGGGCAGAGTTTCGAATACCTCATAAAAAGGGCTGTCCTCGGGCTTATCCGTGATCAACATATCGAGCTGTTTAGGAATACGCTCGATAATGATTTGCGCTTGCACCCGTTGCTGATCGAGTCCGGCATCTAGCAGCGACAGATACTGATCGAGCTGCGTGGGCAGCTTTTCCAGTCTGACCAGCCAATCGACGTAGTCTTGCTCAGTCCGCATCGGTAGCCGTTCGACCGTTGTATAGAGATGCTGCGGGCCACTTCGCATGTTCAGCGCGATCAGATGCAGGCCGTTGGCGTAGGACTCCCGATCCTCCTCAAGGCTGTTCATCAGCATCCGGCGGTTGAGGCGCGATTCCGGACTGAGACTGTTGTTATCGATTTGCCGTAGCTCTTCGATGAAATCTGATTGGTCCTGATTGCGCCTTGCGATGGCGTCGAGGCTGAGGTCGGTCCAATCCTGAGTACCACTCATGTCACCGAATTCACGGCGATACTCTGGGTATTGCTCGAGTACCCAATCCCAATGATTACTGATCACAGCATTGAGTGACTCCTCCGATGCCAGAGATGCCATGGAAGTGGCGAGCATTGTACCCGCCACGATTAGTCTGCTGGTGAATGAAGTCATCCGTTTGCACTCTTTACAGGTGGATGTAAACGGGCCCTTTGTATCACTCGCGACCCAAAATAGAGCGCGCGACGAGTTCTCGCATGATCTCGGAGGTGCCGCCGTAGATGGTTTGGATCCTAGCGTCGACATAAAAACGCGAGATGGGGTATTCGGTCGTGTAGCCATAACCGCCAAATAGCTGAAGGCACTGATCGGCGACATCGCATTGCATCTCGCAGCTGGCTAGCTTGAGCATGGCAGCCTCATCGGTCGTCAGTTCGTCGGTGGCATACTTATTGGCGCATTGCTCATAAAACGCTCGGTTAACTGCGACCTGTGTCTTCACATCGGCGAGCTTGAATCGGGTGTTCTGGAACTGGCCTACCTTCTGACCAAAGGCTTCGCGCTCTTTGACATAGTCGATGGTGATATCCAGTGCACCCTCCGAGGCCGCCACGGCTTGAGCGGCAATACCAAGACGCTCCCGCGGGAGTTCATCCATCAGGATCGCAAAGCCCTTGTTGACCTCACCCAAGAGTGCATCGGCGGGGAGTCTTACGTCAGTAAAGAACAGCAGTGCCGTGTCTGAGGTGTGCTGGCCAATTTTTTCGATCTTCTTGGATTTTTCAAAGCCTACCGCATGTGCGTCAACGAGGAATAGCGACGTACCTTTCGCACCTTTACCAGGGTCGGTAATGGCAGCGACAATAACGAGGTCAGCGTGAATGCCGTTGGTGATAAAGATTTTGGATCCATTGAGAACCCACTCGTCGCCATCGCGGACCGCATTGGTTCGGATACCCTGAACGTTAGATCCCGCGCCCGGTTCAGTCATGGCCAGAGCGCCGACCACCTCGCCGGTCACCATTCGGGGCAACCAATGGGCTTTCTGTGATTCCGTCCCGTGACGGCTCAAGTAGGGCGCGACAATATTTGAGTGAATACCATAGCCCGATGCGAAACCACCAAAGCCCATCCGCGATAGCTCTTCGATCATGGCGAGTGTGACGTGGGCGGTAGTGCCTGCGCCGCCATAGGCTTCATCAACGTCAGGGCAGAGCAGACCAGCAGCACCCAGTGTGTTCCAGAGCTCTCTCGGCACCATATGGTTGGCTTCCCAGGCTTCGTAGTGCGGTGAGATTTCCTTCTCGAAGGCTCGTCTCGCCATGTCTCGGAATAAAGTCAACTCGTCTAGATCTACAGCTTGATTCACAGTCTTCCCCTCAGTATGTTCAGACCACAATTATGAAGCAAAGCTGTGGCCCATACCAACGGACGCAGGGAGAGTCTCAGGGTGATCAAAAAATTGAGTGCCGAACATGTCAACCAGGTAAAACCGTGGCTGATTGAGTCCGAATTCAGACAGCATCTTGCCACCGTCTATGACCGAGGGTTTAGCGTTATTCCAGAAGTGCTATCGGAGACCGAGTGCGACACATATACGGCGATTCTGCAGGAGCATATGGCGTCAAGCCCACTGGGAAGAAATGTGTTCGAGGGCACCTGCAGCCATCGTTTGTATGCCCTGTTAGCGAAGTCGAGTACGTTCTCTGATCTGATCACCCATCCTTTGAGCCTGGCGTTTGCAGAACACTTCTTGGGGGAGAGCTGTTTGCTATCGGCTTGTCTGTCGATCAATTTACATCCAGGCGAGACCGTGCAGCCTTGGCATACCGATGACGGCCATATCTCGGTGCCGCAACCTCACGACGTTTTTGGTATCTCCACTTTCTGGTGCTTCGATAACACCACCGAGTTGAATGGTGCGACTGAAGTGCTGCCGTACAGCCATCAGTGGTCGAGTCACGAAATACAGGGGAGACTTGAGGATCAGCACTTCGGCGAAACAGCGAACCCCGAGGTTGAGGCATCGGAGAATCACCCCGATGCGGTCAAGGTTGTCATGCCGAGAGGGTCATTGATGATTGCTCGGAGTGATCTGTGGCACAGAGGCGGTGAGAATCTCAGTAATCAAGACCGATTGATTGTAACGCCCCAATATTGTGCCGGTTGGGCGCGGCCACTTGAGACTATGCTACTTGCGATCCCCCCAGAAACCGTCAAAGGCCTTCCAACACGCACGCAGGAGCTTTTGGGCTACTCAATTCATGCACCGTTTATGGGGTACGTAAATGGTATGCATCCCAGCCGGGTTTTACAGTAAAGTAAGAAGGTCAATCAGCAAGTAGGCTGACAACAATAAAGCGACAGATTAGGAGTTATTAGATGCGCGATTACACACAGTTTTACATTAATGGCGAGTGGGTCTCCCCGACAGAAGCCAGGACTTTGCCGGTAGAGAATCCAGCGACACTCGACCAGTGCGCGACTATCTCGATCGGCTCGGAAGGCGACGTCGACCTCGCGGTAGCGGCTGCAAAAACAGCGTTCGAAACCTTCAGTCAAACCTCGGTAGAGGAACGGGCAGCGCTGCTTGATCGAATCGCAGAGGTCTACCAAGCGCGGATCGGTGAAATCGCCGAAGCAGTCAGGGAAGAAATGGGAGCGCCGATTTCTCTGGCATCGACCGCTCAGGCTTACGCGGGCTTAGGGCATATTACCGAGGCGGCAAAGATTCTCCGGAATTTTTCATTTAACGAGGATCTCGGTGCGCACCGCGTGGTGAAAGAGCCCATTGGTGTGTGTGGTCTGATCACGCCATGGAACTGGCCCATGAATCAGGTCACCTGCAAGGTGGCGCCTGCCCTTGCGGTGGGGTGCACGATGGTACTGAAGCCTAGTGAGGTCGCACCGCTGTCAGCCTATATCTTTACTGAGATCATGCACGAGGCGGGTGTCCCGGCTGGTGTTTACAACATGGTGAATGGGGATGGCCCGGGTGTTGGCACGGCGCTATCCAAGCACCCCGATGTAGATATGATGTCGTTTACCGGATCAACCCGAGCAGGATCCCTGGTGGCACAGAATGCAGCGCCGACGGTCAAACGCGTCACGCAAGAACTAGGAGGAAAATCGCCGAATATTATCCTCGACGATGCCGATCTGGAGACAGCGGTCACCCGGGGCGTCATGCATATGTACAACAACACCGGGCAGTCATGTAATGCGCCGTCACGTATGTTAGTGCCAAGGCATCGTCTCGCTGAAGCCGAAGCAATCGCAGCGAAGGTGTCTGAAGCCGTAGTGCTCGGCGACACTGCGAGTCAGGACACCAATATGGGCCCCGTGGTCTCGAAAGTGCAGTGGGACAAGATCCAGGGCCTGATTAAGGCAGGTATAGACGAGGGCGCGAAATTGGTCTGCGGTGGTACGGGGCTTCCTGACGGGATCGAAAAAGGCCACTACGTCCGCCCAACGGTATTCTCCGAAGTGAATAATGAAATGACCATTGCGCGCGAGGAAATCTTTGGTCCTGTGCTCGCGATGTTGCCCTACGACTCGGAAGATGAGGCCATTCGCGTGGCGAATGACACGCCCTACGGCTTAGCCGGCTACGTACAAAGCGGTGACATTGATCATGCAAGAGCCGTGGCTGCCAAAATTCGCGCGGGCAACGTACACATCAACGGCGCCAGTGGTGGATTTGATGTGCCGTTCGGCGGCTACAAGCAGTCGGGTAATGGTCGTGAGTGGGGCGCGCACGGTTTCACTGATTACCTTGAAATCAAGGCAATCGAGGGTTACTCGGCAGCGTGATGCGATTCAGCTGTGCGGCAGGGCCGCACGGCTGAACATCGGAGAGATCCATGGGCACTGTGATACTTGCTATCGATCAGGGGACAACGGGGTCAACCGTCGCTTTGATGGATACCTCGGGTGTTGTTATCGCGTCGGCTAGTCATGAGTTTCCCCAGTTGTTTCCTCAGCCCGGGTGGGTGGAGCACGATCCAGAGAGTATCTGGCAGTCGGTGCTCAAAGGCGTGGATAAGGTTTTTAACGAAAGCGCCGTTAGTCCGGCCGACGTCATCACCATCGGCATCACCAATCAGCGTGAAACCGCCATTCTTTGGGATAGGGAGACCGGAGAGGCGCTGCATAACGCGATTGTCTGGCAGTGTCGACGCACGACTGATGTCTGTCAGCAGCTCAAGGAAGCAGGATGCGAATCTATGGTCCGTGAGCGAGCGGGTCTGGTGCTCGACCCTTACTTTTCCGCGAGCAAATATCGCTGGCTTATAGACCACGCCGAGGTTACCGAGGGCGATATTGATTCGGGGCGGGTGCTGGCAGGCACTGTAGATAGCTATTTGCTGTGGCGCTTAACCGGTGGCGCTGTCCATGCTACCGACGTCTCGAACGCGGCACGTACCTCACTCATGAATCTTGAAACCTTGGCGTGGGACTCATCGTTATGTGATCTGTTCGGTGTGCCGATGCGCATTTTGCCGACCATCATGCCCTCCAGCACGCGCTTCGGAGTGACGGGTTCAGTGCCTGGCCTGCCAGATGGAATCCCAGTGTCGGGCATTGCTGGTGATCAACAAGCGGCATTGTTTGGGCAAGCTTGCTTCGATGCCGGGGATGCCAAGTGCACATTTGGCACAGGGTCTTTTATTTTAATGAACACGGGCGAGTTACCGGTGAGCTCCGACTCAGGATTGTTGACGACCGTCGCTTGGCAACTTGATGGATCAAGACCCAGCTATGCTTTAGAGGGTGGCGCATTTGTATGTGGCGCGGCTGTGCAATGGCTGCGCGATCAGCTGGGCATTATCAATGCGGCGCATGAAATCGAAGCACTAGCGGCCTCGGTTCCCGACGCGGGCGGTGTTGAGTTTGTGCCCGCACTGACCGGACTGGGAGCACCACACTGGGATCCTGATGCGCGCGGTTTGTTAAGTGGACTGACTCGCGGTTCCGGGCGCGGTGAGATTGCACGGGCAACGCTCGATGCCATGGCGCTTCAGAATGCCGACATTTTAAAAGTAATGGAGCGTGAGTCGGGGCAGTCGATGCAGTCCTTGCGTGTCGATGGAGGTGCCTCAGCCAATAATCTGTTAATGCAACTTCAGGCTAATTATCTCGATCGGGAAATTGTGCGGCCCGAGTTGATTGAAACGACAGTAGCTGGTGCCTGCTTCCTAGCTGGTTTGGCGGAGGGTGTCTGGTCAGGTCTCGACGATATTAGGGCCGCTTGGCGTGTGGATCGGAAATTTGACGTCGATTTGGATGCCGAGGATCGCAAGCTGCGGTTTGCGTCATGGAATGCCGCCATCGCGAAAACGCGATATAACGCCGCGTCGTGAAGGATAAGGATCAAATGGCGATGAGTTGTCTCAGAGGGCGACATCGCTGGAAGCAAGCGAAACCGGATTCGCTGGCGCTGTTGAGAGGGGAGGTCGTGTTGCGACAACAATGCGAGCGATGTGGTAAAGAACGCAATTGCGCGCGTTAAACAGCAGCAACGATCGATAAATTATTGCTGGGGCCACTCGAGGGTGCAGTAATTAAAAGCTTAAAAGAACGTAGCCCTAGCAAAGGGCATTCAACAGAGGGGGAGTCGCTATGACTTCAATGCTATATCCAACAACCAACCCGTCGGCCAGCGAGCAGATGATCGTCTCCAGAGGCGATGGTCCTTACATTTACGATCGCGCGGGTAAGCGCTATCTAGAAGGGATGGCAGGGTTGTGGTGCACATCACTGGGTTATGGCAACGAGGAAATTATCGAGGTCGCGACACAGCAGATGCGTGAGCTGAGCTTTTCTCACATGTTTGGGGGCAAGACCCACGACAGTGCAATGCAGTTGGCCGATAAACTCGCCTCGATGGTGCCCCTCGCGAATGCCAGAGTTTTCTTAGGTAACTCAGGGTCGGACGCCAACGACACAGTCGTCAAATTGGTGCGGTATCACGCATCAGCGACTGGGCGCCCTGATCGAGTCAAGATTATTGCCCGCGATAAGGGTTATCACGGTGTCTCGCTTGCCTCAGCTTCGTTGACTGGCTTACCGCCTAATCACGCTCACTTTCAACTGCCATTCGATGCTTTGGGTATTGTTCGTGCTGGCTCGCCGCACTACTACCGCAACGCCAATCCAGGGGAATCGGAGGCGGAATTTGTAGCACGGCGGGCAAACGAGCTCGAGGCGCAAATACTGGCCGAGGGTCCTGACACGATTGCCGCGATGGTCGCTGAACCCGTGTCCGGAGCTGGCGGTGTACTCATACCACCTGCCGGCCATTACCCCGCGATTCAGGCGGTATTGGACCGCTACGGTATTGCGCTTTGGGATGATGAGGTGATCTGTGGTTTCGGTCGATTGGGTAAGGACTTTGGCGCGAATGCTATGGACATGAAGCCCGACATGATGGTGTTCGCAAAAGCGCTATCGTCGGCTTACGTGCCCGTGAGCGCTGCTGTTATCAGTGGCGAATTTGCCGAGGCGATCGAAGGTGCTGCCTCGGATATGGGCGTGTTTGGGCATGGTTACACCTACAGCGGTCATCCTCTAGGCTGCGCAGTCGCGCACAAGGTTCTCGAGATCTATGAGCGGGATCGTATTTTTGAGCACGCTGAAACGGTAGGGGCTTATCTGCAAAGCCGTTTGCAGGAGTTTGCGTCTCACCCCTTAGTGGGCGAGGTCAGCGGGATGGGCATGATCGGTGCCCTCGAGCTCGTAGCCAACCGGGCGGAAAAGACTCCATTCGAGGGCATGGTGGTCGGCGCGTTCTGTGCCAAAGCGGCTGAAAGTGCTGGCTTGATTGTCCGCCCTCTGGGCGGTAACCGTGTCGCACTGTGCCCACCGCTTATAATCGAGCGTGAGCATGTGGATGAAATTATCGATAAGCTGACGATTGCCCTCAATGCTACTTTGGATTTCGTCACCCGAGAGAATTTACTGAAGTAGGCTGTACGCTGCAGATGAAAGTACTGCACATCGAGGCAGGTAGATACCTCTACGGCGGTGCTCAGCAGGTCGCGTGGTTAGTTGATGGGCTGAGTCGGCAGGGTGTCGATAATGTGCTCGTATGTCCAAGTGGGTCATCGATAGCCAGCGAATGCCGCGCTGCTTGCAAGGTTGTCGAAATTCCGATGGGTGGCGATCTCGACATTGTTCAGATCTGGCGACTCTCTCGGCTGTTTGCGGTGGAAAAACCTAATTTAGTTCATATCCACAGCCGCCGGGGAGCCGATGTTTTTGGCGGTTTGGCGGCTAAATTAGCGGGTATCCCCTGTGTTTTGTCGCGCCGGGTTGATAATCGCGAATCGCGATTAATGGCTGCCTGCAAGTATTCGCTTTACGCGCGGGTGGTTGTGATTTCAGATGCGATCGGTGAGGTGTTGCGTTCTTGTGGTGTGAAAGGGGGCTTAATACGCCCCGTCCGCAGTGCTGTTGATCACCAAAGGTATCGGGTGACCGCAGATCCTGATTGGTTTCACCATGAGTTTGGGTTGCCTAGTGATGCGATGGTCTTGGCAATGATTGCACAGCTCATCCCAAGAAAAGGCCACCAGTACTTTCTCTCCATATTGCCCGATCTATTGGCACGCTATCCAAACCTGTATGTGCTCATTTTTGGCCAGGGCCCACTGGCCGATGAACTAGATAAGCGGGTTACCTCTGAAGCGCTGACGGAGCGGGTGACGATGGCAGGGTTTCGCAATGATCTGGACCGGGTACTCCCGAATCTCTACGCAGTGATACATCCGGCCGAACGCGAGGGTCTT
>NTKA01000030.1 GCA_002456975.1 Halieaceae bacterium MED-G27 | reverse complement strand
CATCGACATCAAAATTGTCGCGCTCCATTTGCTCGCGTTGAAAACTCTGAACAATCTTGATCGACTGAAGCACCTCGCCAGCACGACTGCCGACGTTTGCAATACTCGCTTGGCTCCGGTTAGACAGCGACCGAACGCGACGACCGAGAACCAAGACGGGAATCAAAGTGAGTGGCACACCGACCAACATGATGAGTGTTAGTTTGAGATTGGTGATCGACATCATGATGAGGGCGCCTAACAATGTCAGTGCACTGCGAGCCGCGAGACTCACCGATGACCCAATCAGCGTTTGCAGCAATGTCGTATCAGTGGTGAGTCGCGACATGATCTCACCCGCGTGATTTTTTTCGTAAAAGCTCGGCTGGATACGGAGCAGATTTGAAAAGACGGCAGTACGCAGATCCGCACTGACTCGCTCTCCCAACCATGACACCAAATAGAAGCGGATGAATGAACCGCAAGCCATAGCAAAGCCGACCGACACCATGAACAGCACAGCTTTTCTGAGGCCGGCCTGACTCTGCGCTGCAAATCCCTCATCAACAAGCACTTGGATACCCACGCCTAGTGAGAGTTGAGCGATGGCGGTGAAGACCAGTGCAACCGACGCCGCAATAAGCCTCATTTTGTGAGGCCAAAGGAATCTCAGTAACTCAGCCAGTGGTTTTAGGGACTTGGATTGCCGCTTGGGAATCGCCTCACCGGTTGACGTGAACTCTTGCGTCTTATCGGTCACTGTCTTCCTCTTTCGGTTTCAGGACTCTTCCCATCAACAAGCCAATTTCGAAAAGCAACCACATAGGAAGCGCTAAAAGCGTTTGGCTGATTACATCGGGAGGAGTCAGTAGCATGCCGAATACGAAGCACCCGACAATCACGTAAGAGCGATTTTTGGCAAGCTGTTCAGCCGTTGTGACACCAGTGAGAATCAGAATGACGGCGGCAATGGGTATTTCAAATGCGATACCAAAAGCAAAAAACAGCTTTAGCACGAAATCGAGATAGCGATTGATATCGGTCATCACCGAGACATCTCCCGGACCTACGGTAGTGAAAAAACCGAATATCAGCGGGAAAACCACGTAGTAGGCGAAGGCCATACCGGTGTAGAAGAGCAAGACACTGGATGCGAGCAGGGGAAAAGCGACACGCTTTTCAGATTTGTATAGCCCAGGTGCAATAAAGCCCCAGATCTGGCCGAGGATTACGGGCATCGCAAGAAAGACAGCGAGTACCAGTGAGAGCTTGAAAGGGGTTAAAAAGGGTGACGCGACTTCCGTCGCTATCATAGACGAACCCTCGGGTAATAATTGGCGCAAGGGTTCCGAGACGTAGGTGTAAAGCTCGTTCGCGAATGGGAATAGGCAGAGGAACGCGACAAAAACGGCAATTAAGATATTGCGGAAGCGATCGCGCAGCTCGATCAGATGCGCAACCAGAGGCATCGGTTGATCGGCGGCATCACTCACGGTCAGGGCTCTTTGGGCTCTCAGGCTCGTCGGTCAGTGCTCGAGTCGTTTCGGTCTCAATGACCGTGCCGACATCAGTCACGTCCTTTATTTGGTCTTTCCCCTCAGCAAGAGCTCTCATGACCTCTTCATTGTGTAGCTCGCGACTGACATCGGATTTGATTTCTTCAAAACTGCGCTTCAGCCTGCCAAGCCACAGCGATAGTGATCTGATCGTCGAGGGCAGGCGTTCGGGCCCGACCACGAAGAGCGCGATCGCTACGACGACGAGTAGCTCGGCGAATCCGATATCCAGCATGGAAAGTCTCTCCTAGAGTCAGTCCTTGCTATCGGTTTTGTCTTTTTCGAGCTGCTCAGTGTTGTCGCGCTTCATACCGTCTCGAAAGCTGGTGATGGCGCTGCCAATATCTCGCGCCGCCCCAGGTAGCCGCTTAGTGCCGAATATCAGCACTACAATTGCGAGAATAATTAAGAGTTGCCAAATGCTGATGCCGCCAAATCCCATAATGTCGATCCGTTTATGTTGCAGTAAATGTAGCGACTGTTGGTCGCGTTGACCCGCTTAAGGTCGATTCTTGCCCCTTGAGGCTTTCTCCGCAATACCTGAAAGCCCCTGCCGTTGAGCTAATACGTCTAATACGTCTCTGTGGCTGAGTCCCAAGTGCGCCAGCATCACCAAGGTGTGAAACAAAAGGTCTGCTGTTTCCTTTACCACTGTAGTTTTATTCTCAGAGGTCTCACAGTCTCTAGCGGCTAATACCACTTCAAAACTTTCCTCACCGACTTTTTCGAGGATTTTGTTAAGACCAGCAGCCTGCAGGCTGGCCACATAGGACTCCTCGGGTGCCGCGGAAAGTCGCTCCTGAATTATTTGCTCCAAATCGTTAAGAACATCGCTCACGAGGCGGTCTCCATAACCCAATTACCCTCTGTGGGTCGGTAAAAAAAACAGGTCGCACGTCCAGTGTGACAAGCGCCTCCTATTTGATTGACCTTGAGTAGTAAGGTATCGCCATCACAGTCGAGCCGGATATCAACGAGGGTCTGTGTATGCCCTGAGGTATCTCCTTTTCGCCACAGTGCCTGTCGCGATCGGGACCAGTAGACGGCCCTTTTTTCTTGCAAGGTAAGTGCTAGCGACTCGGCATTCATCCAAGCCAGCATGAGTACCTCACCCGACGTAGCATCCTGGGCAATGGCCGGGATCAGTCCATCGGTATTCCAGTTCGGTGTCATCGAGCTAGGGATATTTAGCGTTTCGTTAGTCATTCGCACAGTATGCCAGAGCGCGCATTGCGCTTCACTTTTGAAAGGCCAGTAGACTCAAAAAGACAAGGCTGCCGCCGATCAGACTCAGCCATGGTAGAGCCTGCGATGTCATCAGCGGAATTAGGAGTATAAACAGACCCATGCCTGCCAGTAGCAATGGTTTTGAGCGCTTTGGCGGCGGGGAGTCGTTAAGCGCCTTGCGCTGCTGTGCAATAAACTGCGGGATAACCTCTGGTAACTGAGCGGCATGGTGAACGAGTGCAGGACCATCTCGCTTCAGTCGCCGCAAGACATTGACCGGCGAGTACTGTCGTCTTAGCCAATCCTCTAAGAAGGGCTTCGCGGTCTCCCAAAGATTGAGCTCTGGATAAAGTTGTCTTCCAAGGCCTTCGACATTAAGTAGGGTTTTTTGTAGGAGTACCAACTGCGGCTGAATCTTCATGTCAAAGCTCGAGGCCGCGCGAAAAAGCGATACCAGCATATGTCCTAGCGAAATTTCATTGAGCGGTTTGTCAAAGATCGGCTCACACAACATACGGATGGTGGATTCAAAGTCGGCGACACGAGTGTCTGGTGGCACCCAGCCACTTTCGACATGGAGTTCGGCAACAAGCCTGTAGTTACGCTGCAGGATAGCCAGTAAGTTGCGGGCTACGTAGTACTGGTCTTCCCGTGATAGCTGTCCAACAATCGCGCAGTCGACAGCGATGTAAGTAGGCTGGTCAGGGTGGCTAGCATCCACAAAAATATTGCCAGGATGCATATCAGCGTGGAAGAAACAGTCGTCAAACACTTGCGAGAAAAAGATCTCCACTCCTCGCTCAGCTAATACGCGCCGGTTCACGTTGGCAGCATCGAGAGCCTCAATATCGCCAATCGGGATGCCCGAAATTCTTTCTGACACCATGGTGGTAGGTGTGGTGAATTCCCAAAACGTTTGAGGCACGAATACGAGGCCTCGCTCTTTCGTATTTTTCTTCAGTAGCGATGAGTTGGCTGCCTCTCGGCGCAAATCAAGTTCTGCCCTTATCGTGCGGTCGTAATCGTCGACTACTTCGGGCAGTCGCAGGCGATTAAGGTCTACTGAGAGGCGATCAATAATAGCCGCTAGTCGATGCATTAGCCGCAAATCAGATTCGATAGTGCGCTGAATTCCGGGTCTAAGTACTTTGATAACGGCTTCTTGACCGTCATCGAGGGTGACCTCGTGTACTTGTGCTACCGAGGCAGCTGCGAGTGGTTGCTCACTGAAGGTACCGAAGGCCTCATCGGTCGATTGTCTGAGCGCGTTTTCAATCAGGCGGCGGGCTTCAGCCGGGTCAAATGGTGGCACTTCATCCTGAAGTTTGGCGAGTTCATCGGCGATATCGTCAGGCAGTAAATCTCGTCGAGTCGACAGTAACTGCCCAAATTTGATGGAGACCGGACCTAGCGCCTCGAGGGCATGGCGCAATCTCACGCCACGTTCGAGATCATTAGGCCTCTCGCCCGCACCGAGCAGAGCCTTTAGACCTCGGTAATTTGCCTCAGACGGCAACATCGCACCGAGTCGATATTTCCTAGCGATACGGATAAACTGGAGTGACCGTCTAATCATGATGGCTCTGATGCAGGCTTGAGTTGACGCTGCAATCGCTTAATCCGGGACTCTAATCGGTCTACCTTTAACACGATATCGTCAACGTCACTGAGAAAGGCATCGATTTCATGTTTAGAAGGCGAGAGCCGACCCTCTTCGATAATGAATTCAGACACCTGCCGTGAGATACGCCGATGACTGTCGGTGCGCCAGCGCCAAAAGCCTCGCAGAGCATTAGCGAGTTGGTGACCAGCAACATGCCCTAAAGAAGCGACCAAGGGCGCTTCCCAATCAATATCCATATCGCTAACGATCTGCTGGATCTCGATGAGCGCTGCCGTATCCCCCGTCACCGAAATATTGCTATTGACCAGTGCGCCCGCTGCATCGTTGGCGGCGGCAACTGTCTGGAAGTCTCGCCAGCTCCCTGATAACGATACCGTGATTTCGGCTTCGGAGTAGTTCTGCAGTGATACCGTCCCTGAATCATTCACAAAGAAGTAAACACTTACTTCGGGTGAGCTGCAGTAGATAGCAATACAAGCCCCACATTTTTGAGCCAAGGCCTCTCGCGTACCAAGTGATAGCGAGATCGTCTCATTGATAGCTGTTTCTAGGGCGAGCGTTACGCCTGCGATAATGGCAGGATCGTGTTGCATGCCTAGCCTTTGACACCTCGGTGTATCGCGACAATACCGCCAGTCATATTGTGGTATCTGCAGTCGACGAAGCCAGCGTCCTCCACCATCTCGAGCAACGTTTCTTGATCTGGATGCTTTCTTATCGATTCCGCCAGGTAGCGATAGCTATCGGCATCGTTGGTAATTAGCTTGCCCATAAACGGCAAGGCCGAAAATGAGTAGGCGTCATAGGCCTGAGACAGCAGCGGTGAGGTTGGCTTAGAGAACTCCAGGACCAGTAATCTGCCGCCTGGCTTCAGGATTCGGTACATAGACCGCAAAGCAAGTGCTTTGTCTGTAACATTTCGGAGACCAAACGCAATCGTAATACAGTCGATGCTGTTGTCGGCGTAGGGAAGAAACTGCGCATCCGCCTGGCTGACAGAAATATTATTCAATGCACCTTTGTCAATCAGTCGATCTCTGCCGACCGACAGCATTGCCGCGTTGATATCGGCCAAAATAACGTGACCGTCGGGCCCCACTCGCTGGGAAAACTTAGCGGCTAGATCACCAGTACCGCCAGCAATATCGAGCACCGTTTGCCCCGGTCGGACACCGCTTAACTCGATGGTGAAGCGCTTCCACAGGCGGTGCATGCCGCCTGACATAAGATCGTTCATCAAGTCATAGCGACTAGCAACCGAGTCGAATACTTCTCGGACACGCCCCGCTTTTTCTTCTTTGCGAACGCGCTCGTATCCGAAGTCTGTTGTGTCGTCAGTACTGGTCTCGTGCATGAGTCTTTTCACTCTGTGGTGGTCGGCACATCAACATTAAGAGTGCGACGGTTGAATAACAATGACATCGGTATCGGGATGTCTTGATTGCTTCGCATCGGACAGCCGCGCTAAATACGCTTGCCACATAGTATCTTTGTTCCTCATTAGATGCGCTAGATACGACCAAGTGAACAGGCCGGAGCTGTGCCCATCATCAAAAGTTATCTGAATCGCATAGTGACCGACCGGATTGATCCCGGTAATAGCGACCTTGGCCTTCCCAACTTGCAGCACCGCTTGACCAGGACCATGACCTTGCACCTCGGCAGAGGGTGAATGGACCCTGAGAAATTCAGCGCTCAGAGACGTCATCGCAGCACCTTCAAACTCAATATCGAGCTCACGGCGCGATCGGCAGTAGGTCAGCCGCGTTGGCGCTTTAGTTTCAGAGCCCATTGAAGATACTCAGGGTTGACGCTTGAGCTGAAGCGTATCGATATCAGCCTGGGCGGTTAAGCTTCTCGCACGCGCCATCTCGGATCGACTGTCGAACGGCCCGATATACACCCGGTGCCATAGCCCAGTATCGGTCTCGCTAGCTTCAACGGAGGATTCGAGACCCAGTAACGCGAGTTCGCCCTTTCTTCTGTCAGCGTCGTCGAAGGCCCTGAATGAACCCGCTTGCAACACATAAATAGAGGATGTGACTGACGGTTGATCGCTAGTAGGAGCAACTTCGAATTGATCCTCGGAAAGGCTGTCGTAGAAGGTAAAACCCGGTGTTTCGATCTCTGCTATTGGCCCTTCAATCAGGGTCGTGGCCGATTCGACTGCACTGTCTGGAGTTAAACCGCCAACGACGCCAAAGCTCGCAATGACCCCTGAAATTAAGCCGACCATGAAGCCGCTGACGTGTGATCCATTAAATAGAGGTGTCGCATCTTTAGCAGGGGTTTTTGCCGAGGTGCGCTTGGCACCCGTGCCTCCACGGGCTGGACTTTTTCTAGGAGTCGATTTAGTGGTTTTAGATTGCGCCAAGGTTACATCGCCCTAGGAGCTGATACGCCCAGTAACGTCAATCCATTGGCAATGACAATTTGACTCGCTCCAGCTAGGGCAAGTCGCGCGGTTGCTAAGGTTCTGTCATCGTCCATCATCTTGTGAGCATTGTAGAAACTGTGGAAGTCAGCCGCGAGCTCTTTCAAGTAATTGGCGATCAAATGTGGCTCCAATTTTTGAGTCGCAGAACGCACAACTTCCGAGTATTTGGACAGGGTTAAAGCAAGCCTGAGCTCCTCTTGTTCGGTCAGCTGCTCTAAATTGTGAAGGCCATCGCTAACATCCCAGTTAGGCATTTCGATCTTTGCTTTGTCCATGACGCTGCAAATTCTCGCGTGCGCATACTGGATGTAATAGACGGGATTTTCATTGGATTTTGATAGGGCTAGATCGATATCAAATGTGAGTTGCGATGTGGCGGCGCGCGCAGACAAAAAGAAGCGCGTGGCATCCTGTCCGACCCAGTCTATGAGGTCTCTCAGCGTCAAGTAGCTTCCTGCACGTTTTGAAAGTTTAACTTCGCTTCCATCGCGCATGACTGTGACCATCTGGTGCAATACATACTCGGGCCAGCCTTCTGGAATTCCGGATTGTAGGCCCTGTAGTCCCGCTCGGACCCTAGTGATCGTGCTGTGGTGATCAGCACCTTGCTCGTTAATGACGCGGGTAAAGCCTCGGTCCCATTTGTTCTTGTGGTAAGCGACATCCGAGACAAAGTAAGTGTAGCCACCCTCGCGTTTAATCATGACACGATCTTTGTCATCACCATGCTCGGTTGTCCGCAACCACAGCGCCCCGTCTTTCTCGTAGGTTTGACCGTGTTGCTTAAGCACATCAACAACGTGTTCTACTTCGTCACTGTCGTAGAGCGACGACTCTAAAAAGTAGCGGTCGAAATCAACCCCAAAGGCCTTTAGGTCTTCGTCTTGTTCGCGTCGCAGCCAAGCGACGGCGAAATCTTTTATCTCATCGAGCACTCTGATATTGGCGCTAGCCTGCACGGTTCTGTCTGCAGCGACTACGGTCGCACCCTCACGGAAGGCATTTGCCACGTCGATAATGTACTCACCCTGATAGCCGTCCGCTGGCCAGTCATCCGCATCGGGGGTTTTATCATCGAGCCGCGCTTTTACTGAAGCCGCTAGGTTGTTGATCTGTTGCCCTGCATCGTTGTAGTAAAACTCTCTCTGGACCTGCCAGCCCGACGCTTCTAACAAACGACACAGAGAGTCGCCGATCGCAGCGCCACGACCATGCCCGACATGTAGAGGTCCTGTAGGATTCGCAGACACGAATTCGACTTGAACCGGTTTACCGCCGCCATCATTGTTGGTACCAAAAGTCGCTCCCTGAGTTAGAGCATCCTCGATCACCGCTAAGTTTGTCGACTGCGATAAAAAGAAGTTGATGAACCCCGGGCCCGCAATTTCACAGCGCTCGATGACCGTGTTCTCGGGCAGTCGCTCGATGATGATTGCGGCGATGTCGCGCGGTGCTTTTTTTGCCGCTTTGGCAAGTACCATTGCGATGTTGGACGCAAGGTCGCCATGCCTCTCGTCCTTGGTGTGCTCAATTTGAGGGGTGGGTAGCGGGGCGTCACCCAACATGTCGTCACAACTCATTGACTCGAGTGCGGCACTGATCAGATTACTGACGTTGTCTTTCATGAATAACCACTGTTTGGTCTCTGGGTGCTTTTCGGGGCGCTTTCCGTGGAGATAACGCGGCGTATTGTATCCGTTTACGTAATCTCATTTGGATCGATTTCAACAAACCAAGTGACTTTTCTTGCAGATTTCACTGATTTTCCTATCTGCAAAGCAAGATAAAGCATTCGGTGAACAGCGCTTCGATTGCTGGCTTGAACAATAATTTGATGACGATAACGACCAGCGCGCCTTTGCATTAGCGTTGGCATGGGCCCCACGAGTTTCACTCCTTCACTGAGTTGGGGGGTCAGTTTGCTTTTTAGGTCGTTCAAGAAACGAGCGCCATCCTCGAATCTCTGACTATCGCAGCGCACGAGGCCGAGCCCGCCATAGGGGGGCAGCTTTAAACGTTGCCGTTGAAGCAACAAGGCATCGGCAAGACTGTCATAACTAGCCGTTAACGCTTGATTAATGAGTGGGTGCTCGGGTTGTCGCGTTTGTATAAGAACCTCTCCGGGTTTTTCGCTGCGTCCTGAGCGACCCGCTACTTGCACCAAGATTTGTAGAAGCCGCTCCTCGGCTCTGAAATCAGGGTTGAACAGTTGGCCGTCGGCATCGACCACCACGACACAAGTCACATCGGGGAAGTGATGTCCTTTACTCAACATTTGTGTGCCGAGCAGCACAGCCGACGATTGCTCACGGATATGGTCAAACGTGTTGTGGAGCACCGTGACATTGCTGATCGTGTCACTGTCGACCCGAAAAACAGGTGTGTCCTTAAATTTCGCGCGCAATACAGCCTCTAATTGCTCGGTTCCAAGGCCTTTGACCGACAATCGATGATGACCGCAGGACGGGCAATGCCTCGGTACCGCTTGCGTGGCATCGCAGTAATGGCAGCGGAGAGACGGAGGTTGTTGGTGGACTACCAGAGAACTATCGCAGCGGTCGCATTCACCGACCCAGCCGCAATCGAGGCACTGAATTGCCTGCGCAAAGCCTCGACGGTTTAAAAATACGAGTGCTTGCTCACCGCGCGCAAGCGTTGATCTGATTCGGTCGATGCTCAGTGGCGCAAGTCCGGCATGAAGGGCTAGCTGTCTTATGTCGATAATCTGGGTGCTTGGAAGCGTTGCACCGCTAGCCCTTGCGCTTAGCGTGTGCAGCTTATATCGCCCAGCACGAGCATTATTTAGGGTTTCGAGGCTTGGGGTTGCGCTACCTAAGATCACCGGCACATTGGTGAGTTGTGCTCGCTTTACCGCAATATCGCGCGCCGAATAGCGAGGATGATCCTGCTGCTTGAAAGCCGGATCGTGCTCTTCGTCCACAACAATCAATCCAAGGTCTTGGAAGTTTGCGAAGACGCTAGAGCGAGTTCCCACAACAACTTTGAGGCGACCACTTCGCGCGTCGGACCATAAACGATCCCGCGTAGCCTCACCGAGCCCCGAGTGGATGGAAGCAATTTGATCGCCGAATCGAGCTTCAAATCGCGCCTGCATTTGCGGGGTTAGCCCTATTTCGGGTACCAATACCAGTACCTGTTTTCCGAGTCTTAGGACATGGTCGATGCAATTTAGGTAGACCTCTGTTTTCCCACTACCGGTAATTCCGTGGAGCAGATGGACGCTGAACTCGTCCAATCGATTGTTAATCGAGGCGACAGCGGCTTCTTGTTCTCTATTAGGTTCGTGTCGAACGGTTGAATCAGCCTGCTTATTTGCTACCTTCGCGACTATCGTGTCAGCGGCGAGACCATTTTTTTTCAATTCGTTGATAATGGAGCGATTGATACCTGCTGAGCCGAAGGCTTCATAAGCAACAGGCCCTGTGCTTAGCAGAGTCATTGCGTTGTGCTTTTTAGGGGCACGCTGTAGCTCCCCAGAGCGATACTGCTGGAGTCCCAGATCGGTCGCTATGACTGCATTCGGTTTCGGCGCTTTCGGTGGTTGACCGCGTCGCTCCCCCGGTGACAGCCCAAGTGCAAAAGTTTCGCCTGGTGGGATTAGGTAATAGTCAGAAACCCACTGCAATAGCGTCAATTCAGTGTTGTTCATTAACGGGCCGTTATCGATAATTTCGATGACAGGGCGGAGCTTTGAGTGATCCTGCAGCTGGCTTGTTCGAGCGCTCATAAATAGCCCGATGCGAGGTTTGCCCGCGAAGGTGACCGCGACTCGACAGCCCGGTATTGGTGTGTCGGACGACTGGTTCTCGGGTGGCAAGTACTCGAGTATCTCCTGTAGTGGAGAAGGAACCGCGATTAGCCAAATCAAAGGGCTTGTATTGGTCTTAGGCTCTGGTATCATCCGCGCTCTTTTTCTCTTGGCACCCTAGACGCGAACGAGGCGACTATGAAGGCAGACATTCACCCACGCTACGAAGAAATGACGGCTCGTTGCAGTTGTGGGAACGAAATAAAAACCCGCTCAACACTTTGCGAGGATATCACCATTGACGTCTGCAGTCGGTGCCATCCGTTTTTTACCGGCAAGCAAAAGATTGTAGACTCCGGTGGCCGTGTCGATCGCTTCAATAAGCGTTTTGCTGGCCGCAGTTTAAAGAAGTAGACCAAACCAGTTTCAAGGACGCCGGCAAAGCCGGCGTTTTTTTTGCCCGATAGAGCCCATCATGTCGGGTATTCGTCTTCCTTTCGTAAGTTCGATGGAGAGCCATCTGCATTGCGTTGCGTATGTGGAGATAGGAGTATTTATGTCACGCCAATTTTCACAAGACGCGCTGGATTATCACGCGCTGCCCGTCCCGGGTAAAATCAGTGTCGAGCTGAGCAAGCCAGCTGAATCCATGCGGCACCTTGCGATGGCTTACTCTCCGGGTGTCGCTGCGCCGTGCAATGCAATTGCAGAAGATCCCCTGCAAGTATTCCGCTACACAGGCAAGGGCAACAGCGTTGCGGTCATCAGTAATGGGTCTGCAGTTCTCGGACTCGGTAATCTGGGGGCATTGGCGAGCAAGCCAGTCATGGAAGGAAAGGCGCTTTTATTTAAGCGTTTCGCCGACATCAACGCAGTCGATGTATTGGTAGACACCCATGATGTCGACGAGTTTGTAAGCACTGTACGAGCGATTTCGTGTACCTACGGTGGGATCAACCTTGAGGACATCAAAGCCCCTGAATGCTTTGAGATCGAGGAGCGTTTACAAGCGCTTTGCGATATTCCAATTTTTCATGACGATCAGCACGGCACGGCTATTGTGACCGCGGCGGGCCTGATGAATGCGCTTGAGCTACAAGAGAAGCAGTTGAGTGATGTGACCATCGTTTGTTTGGGTGCCGGCGCGGCAGCTGTGGCCTGTATGGCGCTACTGCGCGATATGGGGGCAAACGCGTCTAAGATCACCATGCTAGACCGAAACGGAGTCATTCACTCCGGCCGCCAGGATTTAAATCCTCAAAAGCAAGGGTTTGCGATTGAGACTGATAAGCGGACGTTGGCTGATGCCTTATCCGGTGCCGACGTATTCGTAGGTTTGTCGGGCCCCAATTTGGTTGCCCCCGACATGTTGGCTTCGATGGCTGAGCGCCCCGTTGTTTTTGCCTGCTCAAACCCAGACCCGGAGATCAGTCGTGAATTAGCGTTGGCGACCCGCAATGACTTGGTGATGGCTACAGGTCGGTCGGATTATCCAAATCAAGTCAATAACGTACTCGGCTTTCCCTTCATTTTTCGGGGTGCGCTCGATGTGCGTGCAACCTCGATCAATCATGAGATGAAAGTAGCGGCTGTCGATGCGCTTGCTGGCTTGGCGAGGGAGCCTGTGCCCGAATCGGTTCTCGATGCCTACAGTCTCGTTGAGCTCGAGTTTTCAAAAGACTACATCATTCCAAAGCCCCTAGATCCCCGTTTACTGCCAACGATAGCCCCCGCGGTAGCGGCGGCAGCTGTTAAGTCTGGCATCGCAAGAGTCGAATTGCCCGATGACTATGAGGAGCAGCTTTGGGGAGGTATTGGGTTTGGTGCGGATACCAACTGGCGGTAACTCTCCAAGCAAGCACCGGCGAGTCAGGCTCCAAGGGAACGCTCGGCGATTTTCTGTTCCTGAATTAGTAACCGCGGTTCGGCGTCGCGTGCTGTTTGTGTACTGCACCGAGCTAATCGATTAAAACAGTCCCCGAAGGTCGTCCTCATCTGCCTCGTCCTGCTTTCTCCCCAAGTTCGGAATTGTCTCGGCAAGGAAGTATTCCCAGAGGCCTTCGGATGGCGAGTCGGATCGAAGCCCCGTCGTTTTATCAATGCGAAGTCTAACAACGCCCTCGGGCATGGCCGGAGGTGGTTCCTCTGGTGGCAGGGCAATACGCATATAGTCGATCCATATGGGGAGCGCCGCTGTACCGCCGAATTCTCGTGTACCGAGCAAGCTGTAGTCGTCGAAGCCGACCCACGCCGTGGTGACTAAATCTTTGTTATAGCCAGAGAACCAAGCGTCGCGAGGTCCATTGGTTGTTCCTGTTTTACCGGCAAGATCGTTTCGTTCGAGCGCTCGGGCACGTCGTCCGGTACCGCGTTTGATTACGTCCGATAGCATCGAATTAAGCACGTAGGTTACGCGTTGGTCGATTACGCGAGGCGCCTCAAGGACCGATGCTTCAGGCTCCGAAAATAAGTCTTCGATGCGCGATATTTCTGTATCGTTGACTTCATCGCAGTTCGGACAAGAGATAACCGGATCCGATTGATAAATGATGTTGCCCTCGGCGTCCTCGATGCGATCAATCAGCCAGGGGTCTACTTTGAAACCGGTATTCGCGATGGCGGCGTATCCGGTCGCTACCTCAAGTGGTGTGAACGCATGAGTCCCGAGCGCGAGGGTTAAGTTTGGCTGCATATCAGAGTTGTCAAAACCCACGCGCCCTGCCATTTCAATCAATTTTCTGACACCAAGTTGCTGCAAGACTCTAATCGAGACAAGATTGCGGGAGAAGGTCAGTGCTTCTCGGACACGAGTCGGTCCGTAGAACTTACCGCTGTCATTTTCTGGCCGCCATAAATCATCGTCAGTGAGGTTGCCCACGACCACAGGTGCGTCGTTAATAAGAGTTGATGGGTGGATCCCATTTTCTAGCGCTGTGGCATACAGGAAGGGTTTAAAGCTGGAACCTGGTTGCCTTTTTGCCTGTGTAGCGCGGTTGAATTTTGAGAGCACAAAACCCATGCCACCGACCAGCGCCTTAATCGAACCATCACTGGGCCCTAGTGATACCAGTGCGCCTTGGACTCTAGGCACCTGCGAGAGCTTAAAGCCCGCATCCGATTCTTCGATACGAATCAAATCCCCGATTGCCAGCAGTTCGTTGATAGTTCGCGCCCGACCGGAGCGGCGATTTTCTGTTTGATACCGACGGACTCGATTCAAATCGCCGGTCCAAGCGAGCTTGGCCGACTGCCCGTCGCGAAGCAAAAGCGTAGCGTCAGTTTCGTCAATGCCTGTCACAATCGCGGGTTTTAAACCAGCAATGATAGGCATTGCAGCCAGTGCTTTTTGCCATCGCTTGTTAAGCGCGTCTCCAGCTTCCTCTTCCTCGGGTGGGTATTGCCGCTCGGGTCCTCGCCAGCCGTGTCGCCAGTCGTAGGTTTTTAAGCCTTCGATAACCGCTCGCTGGGCTGCTTCCTGCAGCGGTCCACTGACTGTTGTGTGTACTACATAACCATCGGTGTACGCAGAGCTTCCGAGGCGCTCGACGGCAAATTGTCTCGCCATCTCGGCGACGTAGTCTGCGTCGATTTCTACCTTGAGACCATTGAAAGAAGCGGTATCTACTGCGGCAATCGCCGCTTGATGGTCCTCCTGACTAATCATCCCCAGTCCTAGCATTCGACCCAAAATCCAATTTCTTCGGATCTCGCTGCGCTCGGGGTTACTCAGTGGATTATTTCTAGACGGTGCTTGCGGTACACCGGCGAGCATGGCGTGCTCGGCCAGTGTCAACTCATTCAATGAGCGGCCGTAGTAGGTTTGTGCTGCTGTTTCGAAGCCATAACTGCGGTGTCCCAAAAACACTCGGTTAACGTACAGCTCTAGGATTTGTTCTTTTGATAACCTTCTCTCGATTTCCAGCGCGAGCAGTATTTCAGTGAACTTTCGGATAAAGGTTTGATCAAGTGTCAGGAAGTAATTTCGCGCCACTTGCATGGTGAGGGTGGAGCCACCGGACTGCTTGCTGCCGGTTGCAATCAGCTCAGATACGGCCCTTGCTAGCGACAGCACATTGATACCCGAGTGCGTAAAGAACTGATCGTCCTCAGCGGCTAACAGTGCATCGACAAAGGTCTGTGGTAAATCTTCAAATCTGACAGGTAGACGTTTTTGCTCGCCGAACTGACCAATAAGAAGTCCGTCTTCACTCATCACTCGCAGAGGTGTCTGCAACTTAATATCCTGAAGCGCAGACGCCTCTGGCAGCCTGGGGCTCAAATACAGGTACAAACCTGCGAGCCACCAAACGGCTGCGGCCGCGACTAAAAGCGATGCTTTGGATAGGGTTTTAACGACTGCCATAGGTGCAATGGTACTGCCTCTTGAGGTGACAGTGTATTACCAATGACTACGTCGGTGGTTCACTATCACCTGCCTTCGGTCGTGATCTTTTACTCAACATATGTTGGAATCAGTGTCATCCTGTCAATTGTTTGGCGATAGTGGCCAAAGGGGCGCAATGAGGCGGTGTAGCAGTTGGCTTTATTAGACGGAATTTTCAAATCGAGGTCTCAGCTTATGCTGGGGATCGATATTAGCTCGACCACGATAAAGCTTCTTGAATTAAGTGCTCAAGATGGCAGCTATCGGGTGGAGGGCTACTCCGTTGCGTCGGTACCCCAAGGCGCTGTTTTCGAAAAAAACATCAACAACGTCGGAGATGTCGCAACCGCCGTATGAAAGTTTTCTTGGTGGGCCCACCTGGGGCTGGTAAGTCGACAATTGGGCGGCAGCTGTCTCGATTGTTTGATGTTCCTTTTTATGACGTCGACGAGGTAGTTGAAACTCGTGCAGGCGCCAATATTCCGTGGATTTTTGACGTTGAAGGCGAGCAGGGTTTTCGCGATCGTGAATCTGCTGTCATTGCTGAACTAGCGGGTCTCTCGGAGGGTATTATCGCCACTGGCGGGGGTGTTGTTCTAAGAGAGGTAAACCGCCGCCAACTTTCGGGTGCTGGTGTTGTGGTCTATCTTGAAGCAAGTATCAAGACCCTCGTGAATAGAACGAGTCGAAATAACAAGCGCCCGCTTTTAGCTGGGAAAGACCCTAAAGCGAAACTCGTTGAACTGATGGCGGTTAGGGAGCCGCTCTATCAGGAGGTGGCGACGTTAACGATAAAGTCCGGTGGCACATCGTCTAAGCGCCTAGCTGGCTTGATCTCCGAAAAACTCCATGCGGCGATCACAACAACGGGTCGCGATAAGCGATTAGGGTGAGGTAGATGAGCGTGCCAAACCAGCAGATGCTGACTGTTTCATTACCGATGGATAGGGCGGATCGAAGTTATCCGATCCATATTGGCTCCGGGGTATTGTGTGACCGTGAGCAATGGTTAGCCATTCTTGGCAATCGCGCCGTCTGCGTTGTCACCAATGAGACAATCGCGCAGCATTATCTAGAACCCTTAGTCGACGCGATTCAGGGTGACCGTCAGCTGACTTCCATCATTATCCCCGATGGTGAAGAGCACAAACACATGGCCACCGTGTCTCATGTGTTAACACAAGCCTTGGAGAATAAGCATGAGCGAAGCACGGTATTTATCGCTCTCGGTGGCGGTGTTGTCGGAGACATCACCGGTTTTGCCGCGGCCTGCTTTTTACGAGGTGCGGACTTTGTGCAAGTACCTACGACGCTGCTAGCGCAGGTTGATTCCTCCGTCGGCGGAAAAACCGGGGTTAATCACCCCATGGGCAAAAACCTGATTGGAGCGTTCCATCAGCCACGGGCAGTCGTTATAGACCTAAAGACACTCGACTCTCTGCCAGAGCGCGAGTATGCGGCAGGTATCGCCGAGGTCATTAAATATGGGTTGATCGCTGATGCCGATTTCTTTAGGGAGTTGGTAAAGCACCGGCAACGCCTTCGAGCGAGAGATCCTGACCTTCTTCGGCAAGTGGTCGCGCGCTGTTGCCAGATAAAAGCCGATGTCGTAGGCCGCGATGAGCGAGAAGCAGGTATCAGAGCGACTCTCAATTACGGACACACTTTTGGTCATGCCATTGAGAAGGTGTCGGGCTACGGCGAATGGCTGCACGGTGAGGCGGTTGCCTGCGGGATGGTTATGGCAACGCGGTTATCTATCCTGCGAGGTTCCGTAAAGCAGGACACGCTCGATGCGCTACTGACTTTTTTGGACGCCTTCGATCTTCCATGCAAGCCACCTGCCGTAATGAGCCTAGATGATTTCTTGCAGGCTATGTCCGGTGATAAAAAGGTGATAGACGGGAGGATTAGATTTATCGTGCTTCAGTCGCTAGGTGACGCATTGACTGTTGACGATGTGTTCAGAGATGACCTTGCCAAGGTCATAGAGGCCTGCCGCTAGCCATCCTCTCACTCACTGTTTTGGAACTGTGAAAATTGCAGATTTTTCACAATCGTTGTAAACTGCTCGACCCGCTGAGCGGGGTGCAGTGATCCGACATTTCTTGTCGATACCCAACAGTAGTGAGCATCTTCAACATGACCGAGCTGACAAGCGCGACCCATGAGGCGCTCGCGACGCGATCGCGTGGCCTCTACAATCCGGAAGAATTCCGCGACAACTGCGGTTTCGGCATGATTGCGCACGTCCGCGGCGAGCCCAGTCATCGTCTCTTGGCAACCGCGATCGAGTCGCTGACTTGTATGACTCATCGCGGTGGCATTGCTGCAGATGGCAAAACGGGCGATGGCTGCGGGTTGTTAATGCAGATGCCTTATAGCTTTATGCGCCAGGTTGGAGCGTTGGTCATAGGGCGCCCTCTCGCCGAGCAATTTGCGGTGGGCATGCTTTTTTTATCTCAGGAGTCAGAGGCGCAGACTCTAGCTCGCAATGTCATCACGGAGATTGCCGAGAGTTTCGATTTTAATGTGGCGGGATGGCGCGAGGTGCCAACCCAATCAGACGTTTGTGGCGACATAGCGAAAGAACAGTTGCCTCGAATCGAGCAGGTGTTTTTAGAGACCGACCCAGCGACTCACGAGTCACTAGCTGCGCGCCTGTATATGGTTCGCCGACGAGTCGAGTTGGCTATCACCAACGATCCAGATTTATATATTTGTAGCCTGTCCGATCGGGTGATCTCGTATAAAGGTTTGGTGATGCCCGCCGACCTTGAGCACTTCTATCCCGACTTGGGCGACACGGCACTTGAAACCGCGATTTGTGTTTTTCATCAGCGCTTTTCAACCAATACCTTGCCCCGATGGCCCTTGGCACAACCATTCCGAATGTTGGCGCATAACGGTGAGATCAATACGATCGAGGGCAACCGCAACTGGTCTAAGGCGCGGACACCGAAACTCCAATCAGATCTGTTACCGGAGCTACATACGGTAGCTCCATTGGTTAATGAGTCCGGTTCGGACTCCTCTAGTCTCGATAATATGCTCGAACTGCTGGCCACCGGAGGCGTTGAGCTTCCGAAGGCACTGAGGATGTTGATTCCGCCGGCCTGGCAAAATACCGAAGGTATGGATCCAGACTTGAAAGCGTTCTATCAATACCACTCGATGCACATGGAGCCATGGGATGGTCCTGCAGGTATAGTTCTGACAGATGGTCGCTACGCGTGCTGCCTGCTCGACCGGAATGGATTGCGGCCGGCGCGTTGGGTCACGACTGACGATGGCTTCATCACCCTCGCATCAGAGGTGGGCACCCATAACTACGCCCCCGAGTCAGTAACCGCCAAAGGGCGTGTTGGCCCGGGGCAGATCCTGGTTATCGATACTGAAACAGGTAAGGTTTTTCATACCAAGGACATCGACGATCAGCTGAAAAGCGGGCATCCATACAAGCGTTGGCTCCGTGAGCACGCCCGCCACATCGAGGGAAGCTACGATGGACAGATGACATCTCCTGTAGACCCGGCTGAGGTCGACTTGTACCAAAAGATGTTTCAGGTGAGCCTCGAGGAACGCGATCAGGTACTCAAGCCGCTAGCAGAAAGCGGTAACGAGGCGGTCGGTTCGATGGGTGATGATACGCCGATGGCTGTTTTATCAGCCAAAGAGAGATCACTTTACGACTATTTTCGGCAAAAGTTTGCGCAGGTAACCAATCCACCGATCGATCCTTTGCGTGAGGCCATTGTGATGAGTCTCGAGGTTGATCTGGGTGGCGAAGCTAATGTGTTTCTCGAGAGAGAGTCGCACGCGAGTCGGATTAGCCTGACCTCACCGGTGTTATCTCAAGGCAAATTCGCCGCCATTGTTGAGCTCGAGCAAGAGGGTATTCCCGTTTACCAGCTCGATGCGACCTACGACCCTGACTCGGAAAATCTGCAGCAGGCTTTGAGCCGGCTGTGTGAACAAGCCCGTGCTCACATCACAGCCGCGCCAGGTATTTTGGTCATCTCCGACTTCAATATCAGCGATCAGCGTCTGCCGATACATAGTTTGTTGGCGACCGGTGCAATCCACCACTCGCTGATTCGCGAGTCACTCCGCGTCGATGCGAATCTTATTATCAAGACAGGCAGTGCCCGAGATTCTCATCAAATTGCTTGCTTGTTGGGGTTTGGAGCTACAGCGATATATCCTTACCTAGCGTACAGCGTGCTCACAGATCAGCTCGATGCGGGTGAGCTGCTGGGTGCACCGAATACCTGTTACAAGAACTACCGACGCGGCATCAATAAAGGTCTTCTCAAGATTATGTCGAAGATGGGTATTTCGGCGGTCAACTCTTATCGTGGTGCCCAACTGTTCGAGGCGGTCGGTCTCAGTAAAGAAGTGGTTGATGTTGCCTTCAGTGGTGTCACATCCCGTGTTGAGGGAGCGACCTTCGCGCATCTTGAATACGACCAACAACAGATCGCTAGAGCGGCTCGTATCGCTCGCAAGCCCGTGGTCGCCGGCGGTTTGCTTAAGTACGTTCACGGCGGTGAGTACCACGCCTACAACCCCGATGTTGTAATGAGCTTGCAGCGCGCGGTCGTTAGCAACAATAAGCGTGACTATTCGGACTACGCCGGGTTTTGTAATGATCGGCCGGTGGCAGCATTGCGCGATTTACTCGCGGTCAGAAGGGCACCCGAGGCGCTGTCATTGGATGAGGTTGAGCCGGTTGAGGCCATACTGAAGCGCTTTGATTCTGCGGGAATGTCATTGGGTGCGCTGTCACCTGAAGCTCATGAGTCGTTGGCGATGGGCATGAATACCATTGGTGCGCGCTCAAATAGTGGTGAAGGTGGAGAGGACCCCGCGCGCTACGGCACTAATCGGGTGTCCAAGATTAAACAAATTGCATCGGGTCGATTCGGTGTGACACCTCACTACTTGGTCAATGCTGAGGTTTTGCAGATCAAGGTTGCTCAGGGCGCCAAGCCCGGAGAGGGCGGTCAGTTACCGGGAGGCAAAGTCAACAGTCTGATTGCTAAACTGCGTTATTCGGTGCCGGGCGTGACACTGATTTCGCCGCCACCACACCATGATATCTACTCAATCGAAGATCTGGCCCAATTGATCTTCGACCTTAAAGAGGTGAATCCCGATGCCTTGGTATCGGTGAAACTTGTTTCCGAACCCGGAGTTGGAACCATCGCTGCAGGTGTTGCTAAGGCGTATGCCGATCTCATCACAATCTCTGGCTACGACGGCGGTACCGCCGCAAGTCCTCTGACATCGATACGCTATGCTGGCTCGCCTTGGGAACTGGGCTTGGCTGAAGTGCATCAAACACTGCGCGGCAATCGTTTGCGTGGGAAAATTCGACTCCAAGCCGATGGTGGTATGAAGACCGGGCTGGATGTTGTGAAGGCGGCAATCTTAGGCGCCGAAAGCTTTGGCTTTGGCACGGCACCAATGATCGCAATGGGTTGCAAGTACCTCAGAATCTGCCACCTCAACAACTGTGCAACGGGCGTTGCTACCCAGAATGAAACACTGCGTGATGACCACTTTGTCGGTGACGTCGAGAGAGTTGTGAATTTCTTTACCTTCGTCGCGGAAGAGACCCGAGAATGGATGGCGCGATTGGGTGTAGCCAAGCTCGAAGATCTCATTGGTCGCGTAGATTTGCTAGAACACATCGATGGCGTCACGGCGAAACAGCAGGGGCTCGACTTACACCCAATTACCTGGGTGGATCATGAGGGCGCGGATCAGCCACAGTTTTGTCAGGTAGAGCGCAATCCGCCCTTTGATTCGAGTGCAAAGGCCAGGGCAATTTTGGATGATGTGCTGCTGGCAGTTGATGCTAAGACAGGCGGTGAATTCAGCTACGAGGTGACCAACTGCGACCGTTCAATAGGCGCCCGTTTGTCGGGTGAAATCGCTAAGCGCTACGGCAATACCGGTATGGAAGAGACACCTATTACCTTGCGTTTGTCAGGAACCGCTGGCCAAAGCTTTGGCGTCTGGAATGCTGGTGGCCTCCACATGTATTTGTCGGGGGACTGTAACGATTATGTCGGCAAGGGTATGGCGGGCGGAAAGCTCGTGATAGCGCCGCCTGCTGGCAGTCAGTTCCGCAGTCAGGATGCCAGTATTATTGGCAACACATGTCTCTATGGAGCAACCGGAGGCAAGCTATTCGCATCCGGTTTGGCAGGAGAGCGATTCGCTGTTCGCAACTCGGGTGTACACGCTGTTATTGAAGGCGCCGGTGATCACTGTTGTGAGTATATGACCGGTGGTTGTATTACGGTGCTTGGCCCCACCGGAATTAACTTTGGTGCTGGCATGACTGGGGGTGTGGCATTTGTACTCGATATGGAGCGTGACTTTATCGATCGTTTCAATCACGAATTGGTGGAGATTCATCGTATTGTCGGTGAGTCGGCAGAGGCACACCGTCATTTTCTCCGCGATAACATTCGAGAGTTCACGGCTGAAACAGGGTCGGCTTGGGGTCAAACAATCCTCGATGATTTTGAGGACTACATCGGGCGTTTTTGGCTGGTGAAGCCCAAGGCTGCTGATTTCGATATGCTGCTTTCGCGACTCCGCGAGACCGACTAGAGAGGCGATGATATGACTGAGCGATTGGCTAATCTTTTTCAGTTCATCGACGTTGAACGGCGCGATCCCGAAAAGCGCTCGATGCAAACGCGCACCGAGGAGTTTGTTGAGATCTATGACCCCTTCACCCAGCAGACGGCGAAAGAGCAATCTCATCGATGTCTGGAATGCGGTAATCCCTATTGTGAATGGAAGTGCCCGGTCCACAATTTGATTCCAAATTGGCTCAAGTTGTTGGCCGAAGGACGTTTATTTGAGGCGGCGGAATTAAGCCATCAAACCAACACACTGCCTGAAGTCTGTGGTCGTGTCTGTCCGCAGGATCGCCTCTGTGAGGGTGCCTGTACTTTGCATGATGGTTTCGGTGCAGTGACGATCGGCAATGCGGAGAAATACATTACTGATACGGCCCTTGCGATGGGTTGGCGGCCTGATCTTAGCAATGTGATCGATACCGGCAAGCGAGTCGCGATTATCGGTGCGGGCCCCGCAGGGTTGGGTTGTGCTGATGTTTTGGCACGCAATGGTGTGAAGTCTGTCGTGTTCGATAGCTATCCCGAGATTGGTGGTTTGCTCACCTTCGGCATTCCTCAGTTCAAACTCGAGAAGCAGGTGATGGAGCGCCGGCGGGAAGTGTTTGAGGGTATGGGAATCGAGTTTCGACTCAATACCACGGTTGGCTCCGATGTGCAGGCCACTGATTTACTCAACGAGTTTGATGCTGTCTTTCTTGGCATGGGCACTTACAAAGCAATGACCGGTGGCTTTCCCGGAGAGGATCTGCCCGGGGTTTACAAGGCGCTCGACTATCTCATTGGCAACATCAACGAAAAAATGGACTATCCGCAAGCCGATGATGCGTTTATCGATCTAAAGGGGAAGACGGTGGTCGTGCTCGGTGGTGGCGATACTGCCATGGACTGTGTCCGCACGGCTGTGAGACAGCAAGCTGAACAGGTCTTCTGCGTGTACCGGCGGGACGAGGCCAACATGCCTGGTAGTCGTCGTGAGGTCCAGAACGCTAAAGAAGAGGGCGTCGAATTTTTGTTCAACCGTCAGCCTACCTCGGTGGTCGACTACTTCGGTGAAGCCATTGGCGTCAGAGTGGTGGAAACCAAATTGGGTGAGCCTGATCAAGACGGTCGCCGACGCCCGGAACATATACCGGGCTCTGAGACAGTCCTTGAGGCCGATGCCATCATTATGGCCTTTGGCTTCCAGCCAAGTCCTGCCGCCTGGTTCGATGACTGGGATATCACGCTTAATGACTGGGAAGGTGTCATCGCGCCAGAGCACCAAACGTTTAAATTTCAAACGACAAATCCCAAAGTTTTTGCCGGGGGTGATATGGTACGCGGATCTGACCTCGTCGTAACCGCCATATGGGAGGGCAGACAGGCCGCAGAGGGCATACTCGATTACCTTGCGGTTTAACCAATAATAGTAATCGGAGCGAGCATCGATCATACGACGCCGCTCGGGGGAAGTAGCCGATATGGCAGCAACACTGCAAAACGACCGTTTTTTGCGCGCACTCCTGCGTGAGCCTGTAGATAGAACACCACTGTGGATGATGAGGCAGGCTGGTAGGTACTTACCAGAGTACCGCGCTACTCGTGCAGAGGCCGGTAGCTTCATGGGCCTTTGTACTAATCCTGAGCTCGCTTGCGAGGTCACCATGCAACCGCTCCGACGCTACGACATGGATGCGGCTATTTTGTTCTCGGACATTCTGACGATCCCTGATGCCATGGGTCTCGGGCTTTATTTTTCTGAAGGGGAGGGTCCACGCTTTGAGCGACCACTGACATCCGACGCTGAAATAAGCGCACTCGAGCCAGAACGCTGTCGAGATGAGCTGCGCTATGTGATGGATGCTGTTGCGCTGATTCGCAGTGAATTGAACGGAAAGGTCCCTCTCATTGGGTTCTCGGGCTCTCCCTGGACATTGGCGACTTATATGATAGAAGGTGGCTCGTCCAAGGATTTTGCCAAGACTAAGGCTTTGGCATTCGATAACCCTGCATCCATGCACTTGTTGCTTGAAAAGCTCGCTGACGCCGTCGCGGTTTATCTGACCACTCAGGTAGAGCATGGTGCGCAGGCGCTCCAAATTTTTGATACGTGGGGTGGCGCTCTTGGGCACCGTGACTACGAAGAGTTTTCCTTGCAGTACATGAGAGCAGTAGTCGAGCGCCTTCCCAGAGAGGCAGACGGTAGGCGCGTTCCCATCATTGTCTTTACCAAGGGTGGCGGCCAGTGGATCGAGCGCATTGCTGATTGCGGGGCTGATGCTGTCGGGCTTGACTGGACCACTGACTTGGCAAAAGCACGCGCGCAGGTGGGTGATCGAGTAGCGCTTCAAGGCAACATGGATCCTGCCATGCTTCACGCATCTCCTGAGCGAATTAGGCGAGAGGTAGCTTCTGTCCTCGCAAGCTTCGGTCATGGTACAGGGCATGTGTTTAATCTCGGGCATGGCATAACGCCCGGCATTGATCCGGCTTGTGTGGCTGCAATGGTCGATGCAGTGATCGAGTTATCGCCGGCGTATCACTCCGCTTAAGGCGGCTAATACCGCAAGCTATGTGTTATGACTCGGCGGCGTAAGCTGAATTGACCTACTGCGATTGGCAGTTATTTGTGCTATTTCGATGATCGCTGCAGCGCCCACTCATCGAGCTCAGTCGATGGCGCTTGGGTGTTGGATCAGTCTGCCACTTGCCCACGGTACCGCCATAGCGGTTGACCAGCTTGGTTGTACTTGCGCTCGAATAGCGTAAGCGGGTTATCGACTATTAGGCTCTCCATCTTGCCCACAAAACCTAGGCTCGACGCTGCCATCGCGAACTCTTGAGCGTATAACTTCCAATTAGTTCGCATCTCTAGGTCGCCACCTAGTTTTCCTAGTAGCGGGAATGACGGATGGCCATGCACTCTGCGCTTTAGTTGATGTTTTTTTGGCCAGGGATTTGGGTAAAGCAGGTAATGCTTATCGATAGCAATTTGGGCGTCATTTAGTTCCCGCCAAAAGGTCTCGCACTCGGCTCGAAAGAGTCGATAGTTTTCGAATCCTGTAGGTTGATGCTTCTCAAGGCGATGTGCTGATTGATCGATTCCGCAAACACTGTGGTTTGGAAATTGCGCCGCAAGCGTCGCAGTGCTCATACCGGTACCGCAAAACGAGTCGAGAATGACCGGTTTGTTGCGCGTCCGTATCCACGCAATTGCATCGCGTGCAGCCGCCTCCGTATGCCCGGGTGTTGGTTTTTGCCATTGCGACTCTCGATGAGCGCGGACCACCTCCAGCAGGTCGGTGTGGACTTCTGACTGATTAGAAGACACGGCTTTTGCAGCTGAGGATGGCATGGCGCACCGGTAATTTGGGTTACCATCATTCTAGCCTCGGATAGGGAAAACGGTAACGATGCGTCGCGATTTAAGACCCTTTTGGGTTAAGAGGGGATACATAAAGTTTCGGGAGTGGTGGGTTAATTGGTTTTTGAGACCCCGCTGCGAAAGCCTTGGACCGCACTCAACAATCATGTCCCCGTGGTTCGTCATCATCTCTGGACCTAATATTCGTATTGGGCATTCGTTTACCGCGATTGGCGAGATGCATCACCCGGTGCAAATCGGTGTCTGGGGGCGCGACTTTGGTTTGGGGTCGGTTCGTATCGGTGACGCATGTCTGATGTCGCCCGGGGCACGTATTTCGGCCAGTGACGAGATTGTTTTGGGTAATGGCTGCATGATGGCGCATGGCAGCTACATAACCGATTCTGATTGGCATGGCCTTTACGATCGGGTTAATCGTGACGCTAATCCGAGGCCAGTTCATCTCGGCGATAACGTCTGGCTGGGTGATCGGAGTACGGTACTAAAGGGGGT
>NTKA01000003.1 GCA_002456975.1 Halieaceae bacterium MED-G27 | reverse complement strand
CCCTATGGAAAAAAGTGTTCGGTGGTTGTCACATTAACAGGGATACAGCGGGTTTACTCGCCGATGCAGGCTTCAAGCTCGATGAGCTGGAGCAAATGTATTTACCCGGCACCCCGACCATTGCCGGCTTCAATACTTGGGGAGAAGCGAGTCTCGGCTAGCCAGCCAAGCAGGGCTCCTGAGGCGCTTTTGGTGAGGTCGGGGTTGCAAGCTACAGTGTCCCCGATCACCTCGACACCGATTTTCTGATAGGTCATTCCATTGAGCGTTGTAGATTGTCACGTATTGTTTGGTTGCCGCAGTTTGGTGATCTCTGGGGTTGCGCTTTTACTGTTGCTCAATGGATGTGCGGCGACCGATGAGACGATTACTGAACTTCGCCCGGCGACGCCTCAGTCATTGGCAGGGTTTTGGGAGGTTGATTACTCACGAAGCGATAATCTCAATGAGCAGCTGTCAACCATCGCCCGAAGGGTTCAGCGTGAGGCTGCAAGGCTTGCTCGGGCTGCCGAAGATGTCAGACCTTTCGTGGCCTCAGCGCTGCCCAATTCAAATGAACTTGTGACCTTGGCGCGGCTGACCGAAGTGATTACGGAGCCAACCTTGCTAGAAATTTATCAGGACGATTCTCGGGTAAGGATCAAGCGAGACAATAGTTTCGCGCTCGATTGCGCTGTGAGTCATGGCACCACCGGTTTTTCGCAAACGGTCGATGTGGTGGGTGCCCAGCGCTGCGGTTGGGATGCTGATCAGCTCTTATTCGAGTTGCAATTGTTTGAGGGCTTAGAAGTCTCGCACCGTTTCTCTGTTTCACAATCGCGCGATACGTTGCTCATGACGACAGTTGTTGCAACAGGTTCGAGTGCCTATCCGTTTCGCTTTAATCAGTATTTCACCCGATATGATCCCGGTGAGTTAGGCTATCGCTGCGAACGAACCTTGACTCGAGGTACCGTCTGCACCACCCAGAAAGAGTCACCTTAATGCGCTTTTATCGATTCTTCTTTTTGAGAACGGTCGTACTTTTTGGTGCTTTGCTGTCTTTAAGTATGGATCTGTTGGCAACTAATGTTACGCGCGACCTTGATGTCGGTATTGTTGTTAAGCCAATGACGCTGCCGTCTGATGCCACCGATATCGAGCGGTCATTTAGGAATAGTGAAGCGCAGTTAATTGCAGCATTACTCAAGGAATCTTTAGAGTTCTCGCAGCAATGGGGTGCCGTTAGAGTGTTTGAAGCAGCATCAACATTGCCTCATGTGCTGTGTCTGGTTTCACTTGAACAATCGAACGGGGAGCAGGTTTATCTCCGAGTGAGGGCTAAATCAGTCTCTGGGCGCTCCATCTTGGACACGGTTTACCGTTACGAAACGACTGCTGGTGATTACGTTGACGTAGAAAGCGATCCCTATCAGGCGGTTTTTACTCAGTTTGCGGAGGCACTTGAAAGCGAGGCGCACCGGGCATCGCTTAATGCACGGCGGTTGCAAACGATATCAGAGCTTCGATACGCGCTGACTTTGAGCGACGCGTTTGCGGGCTATCTAAAACAAAGTGAGGACCTCGGGGAGTGGGGCGTTGTCCGTATACCGGCAGCGAATGATCCAATGCTCGCCCGAATCAATCGCTTAAGGGATTACGAGATACTGTTCGTTGATGCTATCGATGAGCAGCGTGTGGAACAGAAAAACCAGTTGTTAGATGCTTATACCCTCTGGCGACGCTCCAGTCGTGAGCAACTGCTCTGGCTGCGCGACCGCTCACAGCGGCTAGCGCAGCGTCAAAGCGATAGAGGACAGAGCGAGTTTGTCCGGCTCAATTCAGCGTATGCCACTTACCGCGCGTATAAACTGCACCAGCAGGAGTTGTATGAGTTGGTGGTCGAATTAGAAAGTGAGGGTAGGGCAACGGTGGTAGAAACGGACGAGGCGGTTTATCAGTTGTCGGGCACCCTCGACGCCCAGAGTAGGGAATGGCAAAGGACTTTGGCTTCTATTTTCGCGTTGGAGAACCCCACGCAGTGACTGATTTTCGGTATCTGGCCACATGCCCGGTCGGTGTGGGAAGTCTGCTAGCCGTGGAGCTCAAACAACTCGGTGCCAGTGATATTCGAGAGACTCCTGCAGGGGTGGAGTGCGAGGGTGCGCTCTCGTTTGCTTACCGAGCGTGTCTGTGGAGTCGGCTTGCAAATCGCTTGTTGGTGCGAATTTCGGAATCTGTGGTCGACTCAACCGATACTGTTTACCGCGCGGTAAAAGCGGTGGACTGGCCGTCTCATTTCACGTCGAAGAGCGGCTTTGCTGTCGAGTTTCGAGGGCAAACTAGCTATATCAAGAACACACACTTTGGTGCGTTAAAAATCAAAGATGGCATCGTCGATCGCTTCAGAGAGGATGGTCTACTGCGTCCCTCGGTCTCGAAGTCGAACCCTGATATCCGGATTGTCGCTCAGCTGAGTAAAGGTCGCTTAACGTTGAGCATTGATTTATCGGGCGAGAGTTTGCATCGGCGAGGCTATCGCCTCGATGGCGGCAAGGCACCGCTAAAGGAGAATGTGGCGGCCGCGGTACTTTATCGCTGTGGTTGGTCGGACACTGTGTCGAACGGTGGGGTGCTGATAGACCCTATGTGTGGCTCCGGGACACTACTGATTGAAGCGGCGTTGATCGCGCTCGATAGGGCGCCCTCGCTTGAGCGGAAGTACTTTGGCTTTTTTGGCTGGTCGCAACACAATGAGGCCCAGTGGCGTGCCATCCTGGCTGATGCCCGATCGAGAGCGCTTACCCAGTTACCCGAGGGTGTGGAAATTAGGGGATACGATGGTGATCTGTCGGCGATAAAGCGAGCGGAAGAGAATGCGAGTCGGCTTGACCTGAATCAGGTGGTCAGAGTCAGGCGAAAGCCGCTTGCCGACGTGGTCAAGCCGTCGCATCGACCAATCGCTAACGGGCTAATTGTAACCAACCCGCCCTGGGGTGAGCGTCTTGGCACCAAGGAGTCGGCGACGCAGTTATATCGTGCACTCGGTGAAAAGCTGCACGACTGCTTTCAAGGGTGGTCGGTTGGAGTGGTGGCCTCGGAACCCACCCACGCCAGGAATATAGGACTCAGGAGTCACAAGCAATACGCGCTAAAAAGCGGTCCTCTAGATATCGCGGTATACCTCTTCGAACTCGATCAGAGCAATCGACTCAGTGATCGAGTGGCCGCTCAGGCGGACTTATCCGAATCAAATGTCGGTAAGCCACTGAGTGACGGTGCACAAATGGTGGCGAATCGGCTGAAAAAAAATCACAAACGCTTGTCGGCATGGCTGAGAGATGAGCAGGTGAGTTGTTACCGGCTCTACGATGCCGACATGCCGGAGTACGCTGCTGCGATTGATATTTATGGTGATGAAGTACAGGTGGCCGAATACGCGGCGCCCAAGTCCGTGGATACTGATTCAGCAGAGCGACGCTTCGAGGAAGTGATCTCAGCGGTCGCAAGGTATTGCGATAAGAGCCCGGACAAGATAGCGGTAAAGCAAAGAAAGCGTCAAAGGGGTTTAAGTCAGTACGAACGGATCGGGCAAACCCGCGAGAAGCTGGTCGTTGTTGAGCACGGGGCTAAGTTATTGGTCAATCTCCACGATTACCTCGATACCGGACTTTTCCTCGATCATCGTCCGTTGCGCCAGCTGATTCAGAAGACGGTTAGTGGCAAACGATTTCTGAATCTCTTTTCTTACACGGGAGTCGCGAGTGTTCAGGCTGCTGTAGGTGGCGCTCGCTACAGCACCAGCGTGGATCTCTCCAACACCTACATCAATTGGTATCGAGAAAATTTGGCGGTCAATGGACTATCAGAGGCCCAACACCGAGCTGTTCGTGAGGATGTTTTGACCTGGCTCGAGGGCGACGAGCAAATCTATGACATCATTTTGCTCGACCCTCCCACTTTTTCTAACTCAAAACGCTCCGAAGACTTTGATGTGCAGACCGATCACAAGCGCTTAATCGAGCTAACCATGAACCGCTTAGACCAACAGGGTGTGCTGTATTTTTCAAACAACAATAGACGTTTCGTTCTCGATGATGCCTTGACCTCTAAATTTAACATCGAAGACATCACTGCCCGCACCATTCCGCCGGACTTCGCACGCTCACCAAAGATTCACCGATGCTGGGCTATTCGACATCATCGGTCGAATTAGCCGTTCAGACGCGCACAACCGGGCATCGCGTTTGTGATATCCTGCGCGCCTTTTTTGAACCCTAGCCGTTGATTGTGACGCATCGAAAGGTGCTCAATAACATTGGGAGCAGATGTGGCGAAAACGCTTTACGACAAACTATGGGATAGCCATTTGGTTGAGCAGCGCGAGGATGGCTCGGCCCTACTGTATATAGATCGACACCTGTTGCACGAGGTGACATCACCACAGGCGTTCGAGGGTCTAGATCTAGCCAGCCGAGCTCCACACCGGATCAGCGCCAATATTGCGGTGCCGGATCACAATGTATCAACTGACCCGGCGGAGCGAGCGATGCCCGGTTACTCGGGGGTAGACGATGCCACCAGCCGCTTACAGTTGGAAACTCTCGACACGAATTGCGACCGTTTTGGTATTCCTCTGATCGATTTGGCTGACAATCGCCAGGGTATTGTTCACGTCATGGGCCCCGAGCAGGGCGCCACACTACCCGGTATGACCATCGTCTGCGGTGATTCGCACACAGCCACCCACGGTGCGTTTGGTTCGCTCGCGCACGGGATCGGGACATCAGAGGTAGAGCACGTGTTAGCGACTCAGTGTTTGCTGACGCGAAAAATGAAAAATTTTCGAATTCGTATCGAGGGTGAGGTTGCCGCCGGTGTCACGGCAAAAGATCTGGCATTGGCGGTGATTGGTCAGATTGGCACAGCCGGTGCAACCGGCTGCGCACTAGAGTTCGCGGGTAGCGCGGTACGAGACCTGTCGATGGAAGGTCGGATGACTCTCTGTAACATGGCAATCGAGGCGGGTGCGCGCGTTGGCATGGTAGCCGTAGACGAAAAAACCCTCGAGTACGTAGCGGGCCGTCCGATGGCTCCGACTGGCGACGAGTGGGATAGGGCCCTAGCGTTCTGGAACACTCTGTACAGCGACCCGGGTGCGCATTTCGACGTTGATATCGAGCTGGATGCAACCGTGATAAAGCCTCACGTTACCTGGGGCACGTCGCCCGAGATGGTTGTCAGCATCAACGACTCAGTACCAACGCTCGATGCCAATGCTAGCGAGAGCCAGCGGAAAGGCTATGAACGAGCACTCGAATACATGGGCTTGAGGGGTGGTGAGCCAATCTCTTCCATCGCTGTTGATATGGTTTTCATTGGTTCTTGCACGAACGCGCGCATTGAGGATATGCGTGCGGCGGCTGAAGTGGTCAAAGGCAGAAAAAAGGCGGCGAATGTAGAGCGAGCGCTCGTTGTTCCCGGTTCAGGCTTGGTGAAGCGTCAGGCCGAGGAAGAAGGGCTCGATCAGATATTTATTAACGCAGGCCTCGAGTGGCGCTCGCCGGGTTGCTCTATGTGCCTCGCTATGAACGCCGATCGTCTGGAGCCCGGTAAGCGGTGTGCGAGCACTTCAAACCGGAACTTTGAAGGGCGCCAAGGAGCTGGTGGTCGCACCCACCTAGTGAGTCCTGCAATGGCGGCAGCTGCAGCGATTGCCGGTCACTTTGTTAATCCTGCGCAATTAGAGGCGGTGTCATGAGACCGTTTACCCAGCATGAGGGCTTGATGGTCTCGTTAGATCGCGCCAACGTCGATACCGACCTCATAATCCCAAAGCAATTCCTGAAGTCGATCCGTCGCACTGGATTTGGTCCAAACTTATTTGATGAGATTCGCTACCTGGACCCCTATAGCGCGGCGGAGCCAGAGAAGGAGCGCCGTCCTGATCCTGAGTTCCCGCTAAACCAAGACAGGTTTAAGGGAGCGAGTGTGCTGTTGGCCAGAGAGAACTTTGGTTGCGGTTCAAGCCGCGAGCACGCCGTGTGGGCTCTTGATCAGTTTGGCATCAGAAGCGTTATTGCACCGAGTTTTGCCGATATTTTTAAGAACAACAGCTTTAAGAGTGGTTTGCTGCCGATCGAGATGCCGGCGTCAGTCGTCGATGCATGGTTCGAAACGATTGCTCAAGGAACCAATGTGACTGTCGCGATCGATCTAAAAGAGGAGCGCCTCACCGATTCTGAGGGTGGCGAATTTAGTTTTGCTATCGATCCATTCAGGCGGCACTGTCTACTGAATGACTTAGATGATATCGGTATCACCTTGCAGAGTAGTGATCGGATCAGTGAGTTCGAAGCTCAACATCAAGCAAAGTTTCCCTGGTTATTTCGAGAGGCTTCTCTGTAATGAGCCACGCTATTTTATTACTACCCGGCGATGGTATTGGGCCTGAGGTGGTAGGCCAGGCGAGGCGAGTTCTGCAAGCCGCAGGCGAAAAATATGGATTTCAAATTGCCTTTACCGAGGGAGATATCGGTGGTGTCGCTATCGAGCGACAAGGCAATCCTTACCCAGATAGCACCCGTCATCTAGCGTCCGAAGCCGACGCCATTTTACTAGGTGCAGTCGGCGGTCCACAGTGGGACGGCTTACCTGCCGCTCAGCGGCCCGAGCGGGGACTTCTCGCGATTCGGGCAGATATGGATTTGTTTTGCAATTTGCGCCCCGCACTTCTCTATCGGCAACTTGCTGACGCCTCAAGTTTGAAACCTGAGTTAGTGGCTGATCTCGATCTGCTCATAGTCCGAGAGTTGACTGGTGGCGTTTATTTTGGCGAGCCTCGCGGCATCAGAGAACTCGAGAACGGGGAAAGACAGGGATTCAACACGGATATCTACTCAGAATCCGAGATCCGGAGGATCGCACATCTTGGATTTCAATTTGCTCGTAAGCGCAACAAGCGACTGTGTTCAGTCGATAAAGCCAACGTCCTAGAGGTCACCATGCTGTGGCGGGACATTGTGTCAGAGGTGGCTTCTGATTACCCCGACGTCGAGCTGAGTCACATATATGTAGACAATGCTGCAATGCAACTTGTTCGCGCCCCAAAGCAATTCGACGTCATGCTAACGGGTAATTTGTTCGGCGATATTCTTTCCGACACTGCCGCGATGCTGACGGGTTCAATTGGTATGTTGCCATCAGCTTCGATGAATGCAGAGGCGCGGGGTCTCTATGAGCCGGTCCATGGGTCTGCGCCAGATATCGCGGGGCAGGGCAAGGCGAATCCAGTCGCTACAATATTGTCAGCAGCAATGTTACTGCGCTATTCCTTGAATGAGGACCGGGCTGCCGCAGCGATTGAAGCGGCAGTGCAGACAATTCTCGATCAGGGGCTTAGGACACTCGACATTGCCACTGACGACGAGGTTGCGGTCAGTACAGAAACCATGGGTAATGCCGTCGTAAACGCATTGCTCAATAACGAGTAGAGCTCTAGTCCATGAAGAAATTTAATGTTGCGATTGTGGGTGCAACCGGTGCTGTGGGCGAAGTGCTGATTGAGTTGCTGGAAACTCGTGAATTTCCGATCGATACGCTCTATTTATTGGCGTCTTCTCGTTCCGCAGGCACGAGTCTAAATTTTGCGGGAAAGCGCATTACGGTCTCTGCAATTGATGATTTCGATTTTTCTCAAGCACACATTGGTCTGTTCTCGGCGGGCGGGTCGGTCAGCGCTGAGTATGCACCGAAAGCGGCGTCTGCCGGGTGTATCGTGGTCGACAATACATCTCACTTTAGGCGAGATGACGATATTCCCCTGGTCGTCTCCGAGGTCAATCCTGAGGCTATCGGGGGCTATACCGAGCGAAACATTATCGCCAATCCAAATTGTTCGACGATGCAGATGTTGGTGGCACTAAAGCCAATCCACGATGCGGTTGGTATCGAGCGCATCAACGTTGCGACTTATCAGGCAGTGAGCGGGACGGGGAAGAGTGCTATTGAAGAGTTGGCGTCGCAAACAGCCAGATTGCTGAATGCGCAAACCATTGAATCAAAGTTGTATCCCAAACAGATCGCATTTAACGTACTCCCTCATATCGATACCTTTCAGGACAATGGCTACACCCGCGAAGAGATGAAAATGGTATGGGAGACCCAGAAGATACTAGGGGACGAAACCATCAGAGTGAATCCGACCTGTGTCAGGGTTCCTGTGTTTCACGGACACGCCGAGGCTGTTCACATCGAAACCACGGCGCCTATTTCAGCCGAAGCTGCCACTCAGCTCCTAGCGCAGGCTCCCGGTGTTGTTGTGATGGACGAGCGCGCAGATGGTGGATACCCGACACCTGTCGATGATGCGTCTGGCACTGACCCGGTCTTCGTTGGGCGAATTCGTGAGGATATTAGCCATCCCAGCGGCTTAAATCTCTGGGTTGTCGCCGACAATCTCCGGAAAGGCGCTGCTTTGAATTCTGTGCAAATAGCTGAAGAACTTGTTCGTGATTACCTCTAACGCAACGCCTGTTATAAAGGTATATTAGTCGGAACAACGAAAAGAGAGACCGATGCTCCGAGCAAAACAATCAGTCCTTCTAGGGGTCTTGATATGCCTGTCGTCGCAAGCCAGTGCTGTGGGTCTGGGGGATGTTGCGCTCGAATCGTATGTTAACGAGCCGCTCCAGGCGACTATCGTGTTGCTTGATACTGGCACTCTCACTGAGCCTGAAATCCGGGTCGCGCTGGCATCGAGCGAGGACTTCGATCGTCTCGGTGTTGAAAGGTTGTTTTCGCTGGGCGACCTGAGTTTTTCCACGCAGCTAGATGGTCGGGGCGGTGGCTCGATTAGCATTGAATCGAGTGAGCCAATTCTTGAGCCCTATCTGATTTTCTGGTTGAGTTGCGGTGGCCGTCAGGTAGATTGCTACGCGAGTACACCGTGCTTGTCGATTTGCCCCCAGTGAGACCCTCTGGGGATCTTGCGGTGGTGGCATCGGGGTCAGCAACTGTCCTGTCTATTCCCGATACACCCGATACCTCGACAAGTATAGCGTCGAATTCGGACACACAATATCGAGTGAAAACTGACGATACGCTTTGGGAGATCGCAGCTGCAGTCAAGCCGAGCGGGTTGTCCGTTGAGCAGATGATGTTGGCGATTCAGGTTGCTAATCCGGAAGCCTTCCTTCGCAACAATATCAACGGACTAAAAGCCGGATATCTTCTGAGTTTTCCCTTAGACGTTGTATCGGGACAATCGGAGCGAGAGGCGCGCCAAGCCGTCGCTGATCAATGGCGGATTTGGCGAAAGCCGGCTCAACCCGCGCTGCGAATTGTTGCTGACAGCGAGTTAGAGTTTGATTTAGATCCGATTACGCCAGCAGACGACAGTGATTCCACTCCGCTCGTCGAGCGTCCATCAGAACCCACAGCGTCAGTCCCGCCTGTGGCTGATAGCAATCTTGCGTTGATCGAAGAGCGACTCACACAGTTAAGTGCGCAAGTTGGCGAGTTGCAGGGCGTGGTTCAAGAGAAAGATGCGGAAATAGTCGAGCTACAGCGCGCGCTGACTGATGCACTCAAGGCAAACCAAGAACTTGGTCAGACGGCAGTCGGGAACGCGGGTACAAGCCCGCAGACAAGCCCTTCGGTGGAACCACAGGCGACCTCATCCTGGCTTCAATCCCTAATGTATTTGATTCTTTTGGGCGCTTTAATGGCTGGAGCTGCACTGTTGGTGATGCGTCGGCTAAAGGCCTCTGGTGATGAGCTATCAACCCCGTTTGACACTGATGAGCTTGTCGCGGTGGACGATCCACTCAAGCCGGTTCCCTCTATTCCCGATGAGCCCGCGCCGGAGACAACGAACAATAATGATGCCGGTTACGGCGAGTCACTACTGACGGGCTATGCGAGTGATCAGACCTTAGCGGATGCGGTTGCCGAGGCGGATATCTATGTTGCCTATGGCCGGCATCAACACGCGCTGGATACCCTTGAGGCCGCCTCTTCGGCAGAGCCATCGAATGCTTCGGGGTTTCTGAAAATGCTCGAAATCTACTTGAGTCTTGATCGAATAGAAGAGGCAGAAGAGCTAGTTCCTATCATTGAAGCGACAGGAGACTTGGTTGCTCATTCTGCGGCGGTCGAGCGATTGAACAGTGTAGGCACTGTCTTGACCGGGGCATCGCAACGCGATGATTTATTAATTGACAGTGGGCAGACCCCGTTGACGCCCGACAATAGTGATTCAGCTGCAGAGGCCGACAGTACCGATGCGATAGCTGGCACAGGCACCCCTACTGATTCACCTGAGATCGATGCGCCTGAAGACACGAGTAGCGTGGCAGCTGATGAGAGTCTCTCGATTGATTTGGAATTTGCCAATGATGCAGCGGATGAATCGCCCACTGATGTTGCGGACGCGCTTGATTCGGAAATGTCCGCGATCGATGAGGATGCGATTGATACCAATCTAGAGCTTGCTCGCGCGTATATTGACATGGGCGACCATGACGGTGCGAAGGAGCTTCTAGAGTCGGTGCTTGCAAAGGGAGATCTATCGCAACAAGCGGCGGCACAGGAGTTGCTTAAAACGCTTCCATGACACCAACGCCGCCTTTCAGCAGCGAGCCGTTGTCCCCTGGCACCCGAGTGGCCGCGCGGGTTGAGTACGATGGCAAATTTTTTAGTGGTTGGCAGGCGCAACCGCATCTCGACGTACCGACGGTTCAAGAGACCCTCGAAGCAGCGTTGTCCTCAATCGCAACCTCACCTGTATCAACGACTTGTGCGGGGCGCACCGATGCGGGTGTTCACGGCTTTGGTCAGATCATTCACTTCGACGATCCGGTTGGCCGGAGTCCTAAAGCCTGGATTATGGGGGTGAATAGTCAGTTGCCCAGGTCTGTAAGACTGCATTGGGCGCAAGCAGTAAGTGGAGACTTTCATGCCCGCTTCAGCGCCTTAAATAGGCGATATCGCTACCTAGTTGCCAGTAGCTCAGTTAGACCTGCTGCGCTCGATGGGCTTGTGACATGGTACCGAAAGCCAGTGGATGCGGAGCGAATGAACGAGGCGGCACAGGCGCTACTTGGAGAGCGCGACTTCAGTGCATTCAGAGCCGCATCCTGCCAGTCGTCAACGCCTTGGCGTTGCGTCGAGTCCTGCGACGTTGCCCGCTACGGCGATTTTGTGCTGATCGATATTCAAGCCAATGCATTTTTACACCACATGGTAAGGAATATCGCAGGTAGCCTCTTGCTCGTTGGATCGGGTATCAAGTCAATCGACTGGATTAGCGAGTTACTCGAGGGGGGAGATCGGACTCTCGCCGCTGATACCGCACCCGGTGATGGGTTGTATCTCGTTGCCGTCAATTACCCCGATTATCATGCACTGCCAGAAACCCCAGCGGGACCCGCGCTGTTAACACATCTTATTTGATATACTGGCGCACCTAATCTGGGTGGCATCTCGTGCAAGTTAAAATCTGTGGCATTACAAGGCCAGAAGACGCTTATCTGGCATCGAGTCTCGGTGCCGATGCAATCGGGCTGATTTTTTACAGCGGTAGTCCTCGACACGTATCGATAGCCATGGCGAAAGACGTGCTGTCGGCGACTGGGCCCTACATAAACGTCAATGCCTTGTTTGTTAACGCGGCAAAGAGTGAGGTCGAATCGGTATTATCGGCGTTACCTATTTCGATGCTGCAATTCCATGGAGACGAGTCTGCCGGCTTTTGTGAGCAGTTCGATCGTCCGTATGTAAAGTCGATTGCCGTGGCATCACATCGAGACTTTTCGCCAGTTTATACTCAGTATTCAGGTGCGAGTGCATTTTTATTCGATACAGCGGTAAAAGGTGCGCATGGCGGCACCGGAATAGCCTTTGATTGGACTATCATGCCCCTACGGGCGCCAAAGCCACGGATACTGGCTGGTGGGTTAACTGCAGACAATATCCAGAAAGCGATAGCGACTGCATGTCCAGACGCAGTCGATGTGTCCAGTGGGGTGGAGGCGTCACCGGGTGTAAAAGATGCACACAAACTTGAGCAATTTATTTTGAGAGCAAAGTCAGCAGTAAAGGAAAACAGCGCATGTCGGTAGAAATGAGTCCCAATAAGTACGCGCAGGTGCCAGACGAGCATGGGCGATTCGGCGTTTACGGTGGGAAATTCGTAGCGGAGACGTTGATGTCGGCGCTTTCAGAACTAGAGGCTTTGTATCGATCCCTAAAGGATGATGCAGCCTTTCAAGCCGAATTCGATGCGGATCTTGCGCATTACGTAGGACGTCCATCACCGCTTTATGAAGCAGCGCGCTGGTCCGACATGATCGGGGGTGGACGCATATTCCTCAAAAGAGAGGATTTGAATCACACCGGCGCCCACAAGGTAAATAATACGATTGGTCAAGCGCTGCTTGCGAAGCATATGGGCAAGAAGCGCGTTATTGCGGAGACTGGCGCAGGTCAGCATGGTGTTGCCAGTGCAACGGTGGCAGCTCGACTAGGTCTCGAGTGTCATGTGTTTATGGGAGAGGAGGACGTCAAGCGGCAGGCACTTAATGTTTACCGCATGAAGCTCTTGGGTGCCGAGGTGATTCCCGTCACGTCAGGATCCAAGACTCTAAAAGACGCAATGAACGAAGCGCTCCGGGACTGGGTGACCTACGTTGATAACACGTTCTATATCATCGGTACTGTGGCGGGACCACATCCTTATCCGATGCTAGTGCGGGATTTCCAGAGCGTTATCGGCCGTGAAGCGCGGGCGCAATCACTGGCTATGACGGGCAAGTTACCCGATGCATTGGTGGCCTGCGTTGGCGGTGGCTCCAATGCTATAGGTCTGTTTCATCCTTTCCTGGCCGATGAGACCGTCGCAATGTACGGCGTTGAAGCGGGCGGTAAAGGTGTCGACACTGGTGAGCATGCGGCGCCATTGAGTGCGGGAATTCCCGGTGTGCTGCACGGTAATCGCACCTACTTGATGCAAGATGAGAACGGACAAATCATGCATACCCATTCGGTAAGTGCCGGCTTGGATTATCCAGGCGTAGGCCCCGAGCACTCTTGGCTAAAGGATATTGGTCGTGTCAACTATGTGTCTGCGACCGATACTGAAGCGTTGGCGGCGTTTCACCGGGTAACAAGAGTTGAAGGCATCATGCCTGCGCTGGAGACTGCGCACGCGCTGGCCTACGCTGAGAAGCTAGCCGCAACCATGACTCCAGACCAGCACATCATTATCAATTTATCAGGCAGGGGAGATAAGGATATCCTTACCGTTGCCTCAATCGATGGCATCGAGCTGGGTATCGAGTAGTGTCGCGCTTACCAGAAGTTCTTGAAAGCCTGCGGGAGTCGGGCCGAAAAGCGGTTATCCCCTATGTGGTGGCTGGAGATCCAACAGAGGCGCTCACGGTCCCGCTATTACAGGCGCTGGTGGCCTCGGGAGCTGATGTACTTGAAGTGGGCGTGCCGTTTTCGGATCCCATGTCCGAAGGCCCAACGATTCAGAAGGGTCACGAGCGTGCATTAGCTGGCGGTACGAGCCTCCGGTCGACGCTGGCCATTATCACCGAGTTCCGAAAGCACAATCAGGAAACCCCTATAGTGTTAATGGGCTATGCCAATCCGCTGGAGCGCCTTGGCTATGCTGCCATCGCCGATATGTGCGCTAACGCGGGTGTAGACGGCTTGATTACAGTCGACTTACCGCCCGAGGAAGTCGAGGCGATGAATCGCGAGTTACAGCGAGTCGATATCGATAATATTTTCTTGATATCGCCAACGACGAGCGATGCGCGCGTAGCGACCATCACGGCTCAAGCGAGCGGTTTCATTTACTATGTTGCCTTGAAGGGGGTGACGGGGGCGGGGCACCTCGACACCGCCGCTGTAGAGTCACATTTGAGCTTAATCAGGGAGCATACCGACTTACCAATCGCGGTGGGTTTTGGCATCAAAGACGGTGACACTGCGGGCACCGTCGCCAAGTGTTCGGATGCAGTGGTCGTTGGTAGCGCGTTGGTTGACTGCATTGCCGATGCTGCAGCGTCGGGCCTAGACTACGAGAATGTCATTGAAGTGGGCGCGAAACTGATCTCCGAGATCCGTTCTGGCGTAAATTTGGCAACTTCTCAACTGTAAAGGCCTGCGCTTATACTGCGGGTTTTGCTAGGACCATAGACCATGAGCTGGATTGATAAAATCCTGCCGTCGGGCGTTAGGCGCGCCGATGGCGAGCGCCGCTCAACAGTACCAGAAGGATTGTGGAAGAAGTGCATCAAATGCGATGCGGTCCTCTATCGTCCCGATCTCGAAAGAAACGCCGAAGTTTGTCCCAAATGCGATCACCACATGCGCATTACGGCGCGCCGGCGGTTGGACTTATTTCTCGATGAGCAGGGTCGCACCGAGTTGTTCCCAGAGATGGAGACGATCGACCATCTCAAATTTAAGGATAAGAAACGATATCGTGATCGCTTGACCAAAGCGCAGAAGTCAACGGGCGAGAAAGACGCTCTGGTTGCATTTCGAGGGGCGTTGCACGGCATCGATGTTGTAGCGGTCGCCTTTGAATTCAACTTCCATGGTGGGTCGATGGGCTACGCTGTTGGCGAAAAGTTCACTCGCGCAGCAGGCGTGGCCTTGGAGCACGGAATTCCGCTGGTGTGTTTTGCGGCCAGCGGTGGTGCGAGAATGCAGGAAGCCTTGGTGTCGCTCATGCAAATGGCAAAGACATCTGCGGTGATTGAGCGAATGAAGCAATCGGGCATACCCTATGTGTCGGTGATGACCGACCCGATTTATGGCGGAGTCTCAGCTTCCCTGGCGTTATTGGGCGATATCAATGTGGCAGAGCCCGAAGCGCGGGCAGGGTTTGCTGGTCCTAATATCATCGAGCAAACGATTCGTCAGAAACTTCCAAAGGGCTTTCAGCGAAGTGAGTTTCTGCTGGAGCACGGGGCGATCGATATGATTATTCATCGCGCTGAGATGCGGGATACACTCGCGCGAGTTCTGGCAAAGTTTCTCGACGCCCCGGCGCCATCAGCCGAAGCGAGCAGTGCCGCCTAAGTCGCTAGCGGACTGGCTGGCATTTCTCGAGCAACTGCACCCGAAGTCTATCGATCTCGGGCTCGATCGATGTCGTGAAGTTGCCGCTCGACTTCGGCTACTCACACCGTGCGCGACCACTATCACCGTAGCGGGAACCAACGGTAAAGGCAGTACTGTGGCGGTGATGGAGCAATACCTCACCCACGTGGAAAAAGCCTGTGGCGCCTTTACCAGTCCACACCTGCTGAATTTTAATGAACGCATTAGGGTGAACGGTGCATCCGTTGCCGACCAGGAGATTGTTGCTGCTTTTGAAGCTATCGATGAGGCACGAGCGGACATCAGTCTCTCCTATTTTGAGTTCGGCGCACTCGCCGCATTACTCATTTTTGCTCGCCATCAGGTCGACTACCAGTTACTCGAGGTGGGCCTTGGCGGTCGTTTAGATGCCGTCAATATTATCGATGCGGATATTGCGATCATCACATCCATTGGACTTGATCACCAGGAATGGTTGGGGCCTGATCGAGAGACAATCGCTATCGAAAAATGCGGTGTAGCCAGACGTGATCGCATATGTGTGGTCGCAGAAAACTCGCCACCCGATAGCTTGTTGCCCGAGTTAGCGCGTATAGGCGCTAAAACGATCATCATCGGCACCGATTTTTCGTTTGCGGAAGAGCGTTTATTCTTAACCAATTGCACGGAGCCGCTCCAAATCAAGGCCCCTGACTCTCTCATCGCAAGTAACGTAGCGGCTGCAATGACCGCTCTATCGTTAGCAGGCTTGTCAGTCGTGAGCGATGATGCAAATACTGCATTGTCTAGAGTGTCGGTAGCAGGTCGGCGGCAAGTCATTAATCGAGATGATGCTTCTGTCATCCTGGATGTTGCTCACAACAGAGAAGCCGTTGGGCAGTTGGTGCGTTTTCTGCAGAACCACCCTTGTGAAGGGCGTCGAATTGCGATTTTTGCAGCCCTATCCGATAAGCCTATCGATGCTATGCTCAGCGGGCTCTTCGATTTAATTGACGAATGGCATTTGCCAAGGGGCGTCGGTGGTGAGCGAGCCAGTGATCCTAATCTGATGAATAGAGAGCAGCTATCGCAAGCAACAATTCATCCAGATTTTGACAGTGCTTGGAGTGAGTCCCAAATAGCTGCTGGAGATGGAGATCTGATCTTGGTATTCGGTTCTTTTTTTACAGTCAGTGAGGCTTTAAGCCGCCTTAATGTAAATACAGTGAGTGTGCCCGAATGATTAGACAGCGATTGCTGGGCTTTTTGATGTTGCTAGCCTTGGTTGTTGTGTTTTGGCCCATTGTTTTCGAGCCACCATCGTCCGAACCGGTCTTTGTCCTTCCCGACTACTCGATGCCGCCAAAGCCGGAGGTCGATATGAGTGACATGGCAGAGGCGCCGCGCTCTTTAATCGCAATCGATGAACGCCTTCCGATCCGAGAGATAATCGCCGATAGTGGCGTGAGAGTTGCTGTTGACCCTGTCGATCTGGTTCTTGATAGATCGCCACCTATAGCTCGCGATGGTCCCGACCAACAGTCCGCCTCGCTGAGCACGACCGAGCTTGATGAGCAAGGACTCCCCGTTGCATGGGAGCTCGAGTTAGCGCGATTCAGTTTTGAAAACAAAGCGGCTCAGATGACGCTTCTGTTGCAGGAGAGTGACTATAAAGCGTACTCAACGCCAATAACGCGGAACAACCGGTCGTTTTATAGCGTTAGAATTGGGCCGAAGCTTCAACGCGAGCGCCTTCTCGATATAAAATTAAGCTTGGACGAGTTTTTTGGTATCGACTCCTCGATAAGACGTTTCGAGCCCTAAGAGGTCAGTTTGGAAGATCAGGTCATAGACGTAATCAGCCAGCTAAATCAGTTCGATTGGGTCGTCTTGGGCGTCGTGGCTATTTCTTCAGCTTATGGTTTGCTTCGCGGCTTTGCGCGAGAGGTGACCTCCTTTTTAGGCTGGGTTGGTGCTTTCTTTCTGGCGAATACCCTTGCTTTACCCGTGTCTGAGACAATGGCTGAGCTCATCGATACCCGAACCACGCGCTACCTTGTGGCCTGGGGCTTGATCTTTATTGCCGTGGTCTTTTTCTTTGGAAGTGTTGGCCGTTGGCTGTCCAATCAGATGCGACAGCCGGGATTTAATTTCGGGAATAGGCTATTGGGCGCGGCATTTGGCGCTGGGCGAGGTATAGTGATCGCGTCTGTTCTCACCATCGTACTTCGAGCAATGCTACCAGCGTCTGAGAATGATCTGTTGCGCAATGCCGAATTCATCGAGCCGCTGGACACCGTTGCCGACTGGTTGGCCGATAATTTTGATGAGGTGTTGGAAGCGGACGCTGAGTCTATAGTGGACAGAGAGCTCACAGATGGCAGCTTGCTCTAGGAGTCGAAATACATGTGCGGTGTAGTGGGGATTTCATCCAATGATAGCGTTGCGGCAGATATCTATGACGCTCTGACGATGCTGCAGCATCGGGGGCAAGATGCTGCGGGCATTATGACTTGCCATAAAGGACAGTTTCTTCAGCGCAAGGGCGAGGGGCTGGTCCGGGACGTGTTTCAAGCGGAACACATGGCCTCGCTCTCGGGTAATTTCGGGCTGGGTCATACCCGCTACCCAACGCAGGGTAGTTCAGGTACTGCATTGGCACAGCCTTTCTACGTGAATTCGCCCTACGGGATTGCGCTCGCACACAACGGTAATCTAACTAACTCATCAGCCCTCTCTGAGGAGCTTTATCAGACCGACTTAAGGCATCTGAATACGGATTCAGATTCTGAGGTCTTGCTCAATGTGTTAGCCCATGAGCTTCAACGCCAGGGTAAATTGAAACCCGAAGCTGGCGATGTTTTTGCTGCGGTAACGAATCTTCACCGCCGATGTGAAGGTGGCTACGCTGCCATAGCAATGATTGCCAATGTCGGCATCGTGGCCTTCAGAGATCCAAATGGAATTAGACCCCTAGTCGTTGGTGTGAAAATCCAGGGAGAGCACCGAAGCTATATGGTGGCCTCCGAGAGCGTCGCTCTCGATGTACTTGGGTTTCGGTTAATCGGCGACGTAGATCCCGGTGAGGCCTTGTTTATTAATGCTGACGGCGAGCTGGAGCGCAAGCAATGTGCCGATAATCCTCGGCTGCGCCCCTGTATATTTGAGCATGTCTATTTCGCGCGCCCCGACTCACTCATGGATGGCATTTCAATTTACAAGACGCGGATGCGTCAGGGCGAACGGCTTGCCGAGAAGGTACTGCGTGAACGGCCAGAGCACGATATTGATGTGGTCATTCCGATTCCAGATACGAGTCGCGTGGCAGGCCAGTCGCTGGCACACGAACTTGGTGTGAAGTTCCGCGAAGGCTTTATGAAGAATCGCTATATCGGGCGCACTTTCATCATGCCAGGGCAGGGCCAGCGTCGAAAATCAGTACGTCAAAAACTCAATCCGGTACCCCTTGAATTTGAAGGCAAAACGGTGCTGCTGGTCGACGATTCGATTGTGCGTGGCACCACCTGTCAACAAATTATCCAGATGGCTCGAGATTCAGGTGCCAAGCAGGTTTATTTTGCATCGGCTGCACCGCCTATTCGATACCCGAATGTCTATGGGATCGATATGCCCTCTGCGAAGGAGCTTGTCGCTCATGACCGTTCGGTGCTGGAGATTCAAGAGCACATTGGCGCTGATTGGCTGATTTATCAGGATATCGATGATCTTATCGAGAGTTCACGCGAGGGTAATTCGCTGGTTGATGGATTCGAGTTGTCGGTGTTCGATGGCAATTATCAGACGGGGCATATTGATGAGTCTTATTTGAGTCACCTCAGAGACGCGAGAGGCGATACCGCGGTCGATCGCGCAGAAGGGGCTTTGGTCGGCCTGCATAATCGGGCGTAACCGAGATGCGCGGTAAGACAGAAAACGCTCGGTTTTCGACGCTGGCGATCAGAGCCGGTTTTGATCCTTCGCACCATCGAGAGCATTCAGAAGCGATCTACACCACCTCGAGTTTCACGTTCGATACTGCCGAACAGGCGGCCGAGGTGTTTTCAGGTGACGAGGCGGGAAATGTCTACTCGCGTTACACCAATCCATCAGTGAGGGTGTTCGAAGAGCGACTTGCTGCGCTAGAGGGTGGCGAGGACGCAGTCGCGACGGCCTCGGGTATGAGCGCAATATTGGCACTGTGCCTGTCAGTGATGCGCACGGGCGACCACGTTGTCTGCTCGCGTGATGTTTTTGGCAGCTCATTGGGCTTGTTTGCCAATACGTTGTCGCGACTCGATATTCAATGCAGTTTCGTATCGCTTCGAGATCTTGATGCCTGGGAGCAAGCCATTCAGCCGAACACTCGGCTATTATTTTGTGAAACCCCATCTAATCCGTTGTCAGAAATTGCCAATCTGAGTGCCTTATCCGACTTGGCGAAAGCCGGAGGTGCCGTATTCGCAGTCGATAATTGCTTTTGCACACCAGCCTTGCAGAAGCCCATGGCGTTTGGGGCTGATGTCGTGATCCATTCAGCGACTAAATACCTTGATGGGCAGGGCCGAGTTTTGGGTGGGGCGTTGGTGGGACGCAAAGATCTGATGGAAGAGGCTCGCTCTTTTGTTCGGGTTTGTGGGCCATCAATGAGCCCTTTTAACGCCTGGATCTTTACGAAAGGACTCGAGACGCTCGAACTCCGCATGCGAGCGCATTGTGAAAATGCGCAGGCACTAGCCACATGGCTACAGGAGCAGACGCCGGTAACGAACATTTTTTACAGTGGGCTCGCTGATCATAGCGATCACGCTCTCGCATCAAAACAACAATCCGGATTCGGAGGTGTGCTCGCATTTGAGCTGGCGGGAGGACAGGAGCAAGCCTTTCGCTATATCAATGCCACCGAACTCATGTCATTGACCGCTAATCTGGGCGACGTGAAGACCACTATTACCCATCCAGCCACCACAACGCACTGTCGATTATCAGCTGAGCAGAAACAGAGCTCTGGCATCTCAAGCTCATTGATTCGAATCGCTGTGGGACTAGAACACATCGATGATCTCATGGAAGATTGCTCAAGAGGGCTTCGAGCCCTGTCGACATAGACGAGTATCAGCCATGAGCGATGAACCACCCATCAAAGACTTACTAAGTTTTTTAGATCAGCGCTTGTTGGGAAAGGAGCGTGAGGTGCGCTTAAGCCTGGCCTGCTTGCTTTCTGGTGGGCATTTGCTGCTCGAGGATGTGCCGGGCGTGGGTAAGACGACCCTCGCTGCTGCCTTGGCAGAGGGCTTAGGCCTCGACTCTACTCGGATCCAGTTTACCAGTGATCTGATGCCGTCTGAGATCACCGGGGGCACCATCTTTGATAAAGAGAGTCAGGATTTCATAGTCCGGCAGGGCCCCATCTTTACCCAGCTTGTGGTCGCCGATGAAATCAATCGAGCGACTCCGCGAACCCAGAGTGCGTTGCTTGAGGCCATGTCTGAATCCTCTGTCAGTATCGACGGACAGCGGTATGCCCTCGACGCGGCATTTACGGTCATTGCGACCTAAAATCCGGCACTACAGACTGGAACCTACTTGTTGCCTGAGTCGCAGCTTGATCGGTTTACCATGTGTTTGTCGCTTGGTTATCCGGCTCCCGAATTTGAGCGCGAGCTTTTAGCCAGAGGCGAGGCCCGCGCCAATATGACCGCTCCTGACTTACCTGCTGGATAGTTAATCGATTGGCGGGATGCTGTTTCTAACATTCACTGTTCGGATTCAGTGATTAGTTATTTACACCGCCTGTTGGCAGATAGCCGCAAGAATGAACAGCTTTCACTGGGTGTATCCCCCCGCGGTGGGCAGCAGTGGCTGGCGGCTGCTCGAGCATGGGCGTTTCTGTCAGAACGGGATCACGTGCTTCCCGATGATATTCAAGCAGTGGCTGTCCCTGTTATAGCGCATCGCTGTGTTGCGAGAAATCAATCGAAAGAAACCAGCGTTAGTGCAGTTGCGGGCATGCTCGAATCGATTCCAGTTGTAGTCTGATGCAGATGGTAGGACCTCGAAATCTCGGCCGAGCTTCTTGGAACAACTGGCTGACTAGGCGAATTCCCAAACAGTCGATAGTAACTCTCAATCAGCGTCGGCTCTTCATCTTCCCATCCGCAGCGGGCTTGGCGTTTTTAGCGCTGCAGGTATTACTGTTATTGGTTGCAATCAATTATCAGAACAATCTGATTTACGGGTTGGTGTTCTTGTTTGGCACTGTGCTTGTCGTCACGATTCACCTGACATTTATGAATCTTCATGGACTGACACTAAAAGCAGCCGGGGGTGCACCCATTTTTTTGGGTGAACGAGGCGCTGTTCGTTTTGAGCTTATTTGCGCGCAGCGCTCACGGTGGTCAGTTGGTTACGGATGGCAGCGCGCTGACCTGCGAACACAGCTCGCAGGGTTGGATCGGAAAACACTCGAATTACCTATAACCCACGACAGGCGAGGGCGATTCAACGCGCCGCGGTTTTATCTCGAAACCCGGTATCCATTTGGCCTCATACGCTGTTGGTCCTGGGTCGAATTAACGTCATCGACATTGGTCTACCCACGACCCGTTCCACCGCCTGCTGACGAGCGGATAGTCCCAGAGAATGCCGACGGCGCCACGTTTCGTCGAGCCACTTCAGGGGATGAGTTGTGGGAGCTAAAACCGTACGAGCGAGGCGAGCCGCTAAAGCATCTTCACTGGCTATCGGTAGCGAAGGGCTTTGACCCGTCGATTAAGGTTATGGGTGAATCTGTGGGCACAGGTTCTAATAGCATTGACTTCGAGGACTACCCCGGCGTCGATACCGAGCTGAGACTATCATGGCTTTGCTTTCGTATTCTGGAAGCCTCGTCATTGGGTCAGAAATTCGCGCTCAAGCTACCCACTATCGAGCAGACCATGGGCTCTGGCATCGCTCATCGCGATCAAGCGCTGGAGGCTCTCAGTCTATTTCGTACCAACGATAGCGATTCGGTGGTTCGCGCCTGATGCGCTCTGATGATCCGTTTTGGCAAGCTCGCAGGACGATGCCGACCGTCGCTATGTTGCTTGCGTTCATGCCGGGTTTATCGAGCACCATTGGCTTGCTCCTTTCGAGCTTGGTCCTACTCGTCTTAGTCCTGCGATACCTCCCGTATCATCAAATACGACTCGAAACATCTGCCTGACCGATCCGACTGCTAATGACTCTAGGTCTTGGTGTTTGGTGGTGGACGTTTCCATCGAAATTGGCGCTAGAGCCCGCGGTGGGGCTTCTCTTTTTGGGCGCTTGGCTCAAATTAGTTGAGGCCAAAGATCGTCGCGACGGCTATGTATTTATCTATACCGGATTTGTATTGGCTGCGTCGGTATTCCTATTTCATCAAACGCTTTGGCAGGCAATGCTCGTGTTATTGGGAGTGGTGATGGGTTTTTCTGCTCTGCTGCAGTTCGAACTCGATTCGGAGTCAGGAAAACAACCGTCGCGATGGCTTCCTGTAGCTGCAGTGACCTTGGCTATCCCGATAACTCTAGTTTGGTTTTTGATCTTTCCCAGAATCGCACCGCTGTGGGCGATTCCGCTAGCGGCCGATGTGTCGCGGATGGGTATGTCCGACACATTACGACCGGGCGATGTCTCACAGCTTGGGCGGGATGCCAGCCTTGCCTTTCGGGTTGAATTTGGGGGCGAGCCTCCCTCGTATAACCAACTGTATTGGCGAGGAATAACGCTCGGTCGATTTGACGAGGGTACCTGGCGCCAGCATCGGTGGTTGAACCAAACTTCGCAGCGAGTGAGCGCTCCTGAGCTTATGGTGTCCGATAGTGATCGTCGCTATACCGTTCTTCAAAAGGCGAGTCATCGGCATTGGATATATGCCTTAATGCCTTCGGTGACAAGCGACGATCGTGTTCGTATCTATCCGGATTTCACCCTCAAAACACGCTGGCCAATAACATCCGATATGGCCTTTGATCTCAGCCTGCTAGAGCCGATAGCCGTAAACCCCGTTATCAGTGCTACTAGTCGACGAGTCGAGACTGCATTTCCAGTGGGATTGAACCCTCGATCGGAGGCGCTTGTTAGGTCGCTGGCGATCCCGGGTGACATCGGAGCTACCATTGACCGTGTGCTGCAGTGGTACCGCTCTCAACCCTTTGTATACACGTTGGAGCCGACACCGATTTCAGCGCCAGATTTTGTCGACCGATTCCTATTCGATACCCAATCGGGCTTTTGTGAGCACTACGCCTACAGCTTTGTGGCGCCCTTGCGACTGGCGGGGATTCCTGCGCGGATCGTCGGTGGCTACATGGGTGGAGAGGTCAATCCATTAAATGGCACGGTAGCAGTCAGGGAAATGGACGCCCACGCGTGGGCTGAGGTGTGGATAGAGGGCTTAGGGTGGATGCGTTACGACCCGACAGGTGTGGTGGCGCCTGAGCATGTTCAAAGGGGGGCCTTGGAGAGTTTGGAAGATGCTGGGGGCTTTCTGACTGCGTCTCCGCTATCTTTAATGCACTTGCGTCACTGGCGGTGGATAAATCGATTAAGGCTGTCTCTCGATGATCTCAACTATCGCTGGCAGTCAGCTGTCATGGGTTATGACCGCGATCGGCAAGTCAGTGCACTGACTCGATTGCTCGGACAGATCTCGCCGGCACGCCTGCTCGCGCTGTTTGCTATTGCTATCTCGGTGACGTTCGTGCCGGTTATCGCTTTGTTCATGGTTCGCTATTACCGGCATAACCGTCAGCCGAGAGTTCGAGCCGTTCAAGTCCTCGACCGAGAGCTGCGACGTCTTGGTATTGTTCGCAATCCGGGTGAGACGCTGCGGGCCGCAGTCACTCGGTCACAACACAGTGAGCACTACTTAGAGAGAGCCGTCATGCTCTCCGACGCCTTGGCGCAGGCAGAAGCGACGTTATATCAAAGCTAGGAGGCCCCGCCGCATTGCAGGGCCGTTACTGATTAGGCCACCTCGTCAATGAGTGTTGCGGCGATTCGACTGCCATCGTCGGCGAGTGCTTGAAAACTCTGAATCTCATTGAAATTCATGTATCGGTAGATCTCGGCCGCCATCGAGTCGAGTTTTTCTGCAAAGCCTAGATACTCCTCTACCGTGGGTAGTCGCCCCAAAATCGCTCCAACAGCAGCGAGTTCAGCGGATGTCAGATAGACATTAGCGCCTTCACCCAATCGGTTAGGGAAATTCCGGGTCGAGGTAGAGAGCACGGTAGACTTAGGCTGAACACGCGCCTGATTACCCATGCAGAGCGAACAACCGGGCATTTCGGTTCGCGCTCCTGCGCGACCATAAATGGCGTAATAGCCTTCTTCCATCAGCTGGTGTTCGTCCATGCGGGTCGGAGGGCAAATCCACATGCGTGCTGCTACACCGCCGGTATGTTGGTCTAGTAATTTACCGGTGGCCCGGAAGTGACCGATATTGGTCATGCAGCTACCGATAAAGACTTCGTTGACCGTGTCGCCTGCAACTTCTGACAGCAATCGGGCGTCATCGGGATCGTTGGGCGCACACACCACGGGCTCAGTGACTTCAGCGAGATCAATCTCGATTACCGCTGCGTATTCAGCATCGGCGTCGGCGGACAATAGCTCTGGTGCCTCGAGCCATTGCTCCATGTTTCGGACGCGCCGCTCGAGAGTTCGAGGATCACCATAGCCCTCTGCAATCATTGAGCGGAGCAGAACCACATTCGAGCGTAGGTAGGAACCGATGGTGTCTTCAGACAGTTTGATCGTGCAGCCGGCAGCTGATCGCTCGGCTGACGCATCACTCAGTTCAAAGGCTTGCTCTACCGTCAAATCTTCGAGTCCTTCGATTTCAAGCACTCGTCCGGAGAAGATATTCTTTTTCCCTTTTTTCTCTACAGTCAACAGCCCTTGTTGGATAGCGTAGTAGGGGATTGCGTGTACTAGGTCTCGCAACGTGATCCCGGGTTGCATCTTGCCTTTGAAGCGAACCAATACCGACTCAGGCATGTCGAGTGGCATGACGCCCGTCGCCGCTGCAAAGGCAACAAGTCCAGATCCTGCAGGGAATGAAATCCCTAGTGGGAAGCGGGTGTGTGAATCGCCACCGGTTCCAACGGTATCGGGGAGCAACATCCGGTTTAGCCAGCTATGGATAATGCCGTCGCCTGGCCGGAGCGAGACACCGCCGCGGTTACGTATGAAATCGGGCAAGGAATGCTGTGTCTCGATGTCCACTGGCTTCGGATAGGCTGCGGTGTGGCAAAACGACTGCATGGTTAAGTCGGCTGAAAAACCGAGACAAGCCAGATCTTGCAGCTCGTCTCGTGTCATGGGCCCCGTAGTGTCTTGAGAGCCCACCGTGGTCATTCGGGGCTCGCAGTAGGTTCCGGGCCTAATGCCCTCAACACCACAGGCTTTACCCACCATTTTCTGTGCGAGGGTAAATCCTTTGCCCGTATCCTCGGGCATTTCGGGGGTTCTGAACAGATCGCTAGCCGGTAATCCGAGTGTTTCACGTGCTTTAGTTGTCAGCCCGCGACCAATGATGAGGTTAATGCGGCCACCAGCTCTGACTTCGTCGAGAAGTACGTCAGAACGCAGCTCGAATTCTGATATCACATCACCCGCATCATTAAGCACTTGTCCGTCGTAGACTCTGATATCAATGATATCGCCCATCTTCATAGTCTCGACGGGCGCTTCGAACACCAATGCTCCGGCATCTTCCATTGTGTTATAGAAAATAGGCGCGATTTTTCCACCGATACACACGCCGCCCATCTGCTTATTTGGAACGCCTGTCACCTGCTGGCCAAAGTACCAGAGCACCGAGTTGGCGGCCGACTTTCGTGATGAGCCAGTGCCAACGACATCCCCGACAAAAGCGACAGGCAGTCCGGTAGCCTTAACGGCCGCAACCTGCGCCATAGGACCGACCTTACCGTGCTCTTCAGGTTCGAGCCCGTCTCGCGCCATCTTGTACATAGCACGAGCGTGAAGTGGGATATCGGGTCGCGACCAGGCATCGGGAGCAGGAGACAGGTCGTCGGTGTTGGTTTCACCAGTGACTTTAAAGACAACCATTTTCAAAGACTCAGGCAGTTCGGGCCGCTTGGTGAACCACTCCGCATCTGCCCAGGACTGCATAACTGACTGCGCGTTGGTGTTACCTTCCTTAGCTTTGCTGGCGACGTCGTAGAAGGAGTCGAACATCAGCAGCGTGTGCTTGAGCTCATAGGCTGCTTGCTCGCCCAATTCGCTGTGATCGAGTAGTGTGACCAAAGTCTCGATGTTGTAGCCGCCGTGCATGTCCCCGAGAAGGTCAATCGCCTTCTTGGGATCGACCAGTGCGCAGTCGACCTTTCCCAATGCAACGTCCGACAAGAAGGCCGCTTTGACGTAGGCGGCCTCGTCCACCCCCGGTGGCACTCGATTTGAAATCAAATCGACGAGAAACTCTTCTTCGCCTGACGGGGGATTTTTGAGTAACCCTACGAGGTCTGCCACCTGCTGAGCGGTTAGTGGCTTTGGTGGTATGTTCATGGCCGCTCGATCAGCGACATGTTCTCGGTAGGTATCAAGCACGAGTTCTGTTCCCCCAGATGATGTTGTTCGCGAACGCTCGTTCCGGCATCGCGTATTATTTCGTATTACCAAGCATTGTAACCTGTGCCCAACTCTGTCGATAGCGATCTGGCTAATTCTGTGCATTCACGAGATGTTTGGCCTAAACTCCGACTCCATGCCTTCCGTCATTGACAAACCGAAAGCCGCGACGCTACCCCCGGTCCGCACACCCTGTATTGGCGTCTGTTCGACCGGTATCGGTGATGCTGTATGCCGAGGGTGTAAACGGTTCAGTCACGAAGTGATCGATTGGAATGGGTATACCCAGGAAGAGAAGCGTATCGTCGATAAGCGGTTGTCAGCCTTTTTATCGCAGGCTTGCGCACACAAGTGCACGGTCGAAGACGCTGGCCTGTTGCAATGGCAGCTTGATGTACAGCAGGTACGCTATGATCCTACTCACGATGCCTACAGCTGGTTGTTTCAGCTGTTAAGAGCGGGAGCGAGTCAGATAAAAGATCCTTCGAAGTATGGTTTTTTTGTCCATGCTGAATGGTCAGATTTATCGCTGGTAGAATTGCGCGATAAGATCGATGAGGACTTTTGGGTACTGTCCTCGGCCCATTACGAGCGGTATCAAGCAACCCCTGACTTGTTTCAAGAGTAGGAGACCTAGTCAATGCCCAAGGCTGCAGTGGATTTATCATCAATCGACGCGTTTCTTCCGTGTCGCACACCTGATTCCTGGGTGCAGGCCGCGGTGGGCGATTTGGAGCTGCTTGTTATCGATCATGCTAATTGCGAGAAGAAGGCGGCGGCCACTGCCCTGAGCTTAATGCACCGATACACCGACAATCCCTCGCTCCTGCACAAAATGTCGCGACTAGCGCGAGAGGAACTACGCCATTTTGAGCAGGTCCTCTCGATTATTCAGCGACGAGGCTTCGATTATGTACCGATTTCAGCATCGCGCTACGCACAAGGTCTCAGAGACTGTGTTAGAGGCCGAGAGCCCCATAAGCTGGTCGATACATTACTTGTGGGAGCTCTGATCGAAGCGCGTTCTTGTGAGCGATTTGCCGCTCTCGTACCGCATGTTGATGGGGAGCTCGCCGATTTTTATCAATCGTTGTTGAAAAGTGAGTCTCGGCATTTTCTAGATTATTTGAAACTCGCCGAGCAGTTGACGACATCGGACGAGATCGCTGAACGACTGGTAGTATTGAAGCAAGTGGAGCAGGCGCTCATAGAAAGCCCCGACACCGAGCTCAGGTTTCACTCGGGGGTGCCTGCCATCGCTGAAGCCGCTTAAATCATTGGTTTAGCCGGAAACTAAACAGATACTCACTGGGGAGTGCTCTGCTTCTTATGTTGGGAATTGTTCCAACAACAGCTGGTTATCTCGTTCTCTGAGGCACCATCCCATGTCGGTCCAATCACCTAATACGATTCTCTCGCCTGCGTCTAGCGGGTGCCGGGCAGGACGGTGAGTGTGTCCATGGATCAGGCGTTGGACACCATATTGCGACATCGTGGCAGCGACCGTGCTAGCGTTAACATCCATGATGTCTTCGGCTTTGTTACTACTCGCCTCCGAACTCATCGTCCGCAATTGTTTTGCGAGCGCTCTTCGCTCTGCTAGAGGCTTACTGAGAACATCACGTTGCCAATCGGGGTTGTGCACTAGGGCCCTGAACTGCAAATAGTCTGTATCGTCCGAGCAGAGTAGATCGCCATGCATGATTACGGTTGGCTGGTCACAAACCGAGATAACTGTGATGTCGTCGAGCAGTTGGCCTCCGAATCGCTCGAGGTAATCGCAACCCATTAAAAAGTCACGATTACCACGGGTGAAGTAAATCTCCGTACCGCGGTCAGCAACGGATGTCATCGCCTCAGCAAATCGTAGGGCTAGGTCGCTGGTGTCATCGTCACCAATCCAGGCCTCGAAGATATCGCCCAAAAGAAACAAGCGACTGGTATGAGCCTCGCGCTCAAGAAAGCGATAGAGACCCTGTTCGATTGCTGTGGTGTCTTCACTGAGATGAAGATCGCTAATGAACAGGGTTTGACTCATGGTTAGTCGTCTAGAACAGTCACCGACTCGATAACGACAGGATCAACGGGTACGTCTTGATGACCGGCCTGGCTCCCAGTGGGTACCACGCGAATCTTGTCGAGAACTTCCTGCCCTTCGACTACTTGCCCAAATACCGTATAACCCCAGCCCTGCATGTTTTCCGCAGTGTGGTTGAGGAAGTCGTTGTCGCTGACATTGATAAAAAATTGTGCGGTGGCCGAATGGGGGTCCATAGTGCGGGCCATGGCAATCGTGCCACGATTATTTTTGAGACCATTGTTGGCTTCATTATCGATAGGGGCTTCGGTGGTTTTTTGGCGCATACCGGTATCGAAGCCACCGCCTTGCACCATGAAGTTGTTGATGACCCTATGAAAAATAGTGCCATCGTAGAAGCCTGAACTCGCATAGTTCACAAAGTTCTCTACAGTTTTTGGAGCATTTTCAACATCGAGTTCAAGAGTCATATCGCCAAGAATGGTGCTCATACGGACGCGCGTCATGGTCATTGTTACCGCTTAGTTTGGGAAAACCGCAATGATACCGACAGGGTTTTGCTTCGACGAGAAAAATAAGTGGCACTCCGTCACTTTTGTAACAAAGGAATGCGATAAAAGAGAGACAACCCGTCCTGACTTAGTTAATGAGCCTTGATACACTCGCGCGTCGTTAACAAGGGCTAGTCATGAGCACTGATCTCAGAAGTAATTTTCTTCGCACACAGATCCAATCTGACCTCGATAGCGGGACCGTGACCAATGTCGTGACCCGGTTCCCGCCTGAGCCGAATGGCTTCTTACATATTGGTCACGCCAAGTCGATTACCGTGAATTTTGGTCTGGCAGAGCAATTTGGTGGTGTCTGCAATCTTCGCTTTGACGACACCAATCCTGAGAAGGAGAGCCAAATTTTTATCGATGCCATTCGACAAGATGTGCAATGGCTCGGTTACCAGTGGCATGGTGATGTGCGGTATGCATCAAGCTATTTTCAGCAGTTCTACGATTGGGCTCATCATTTAATCGAGGAGGGTTTGGCTTACGTCTGTGACTTGAGTGCTGATCAGGCACGGGAGACGCGCGGGAGTCTAACGGCACCGGGTACCAATAGTCCTTTCCGGGATCGGAGCATCGAGGAAAACCGCACGCTATTTACGGCGATGCGAGATGGCGAGTTCGAGGACGGCAGTCGAGTGCTGCGCGCTAAAATCGATATGGCCTCGCCCAATATTAATATGCGGGATCCGATTCTTTACCGCATTAGAGCGTTACCCCATCATCAGACGGGTGATGATTGGCCGATTTATCCGACCTACGATTTTGCACACGGCCAAGAGGATGCAATAGAGGGTGTATCTCACTCGATTTGCACGCTTGAGTTCGAGGATCACCGCCCGCTGTATGATTGGTTTATTGAGCACCTTCCGGTGCCATCAAAGCCTCGTCAGTTTGAATTTGCACGCCTTAATCTCAATTACACCGTAACCAGCAAGCGTAAGCTGAAAGGGCTGGTGGACGATGGCAGTGTTGCCGGCTGGGATGACCCGCGTATGCCGACAATCGCGGGTCTTCGACGTCGCGGTTACCCGGCAGCGGCAATTCGCCATTTTTGTGAAGAGGTGGGTACCTCGAGATCAGATGGCGTGGTTGATGTGGCGATGCTAGAAAGCGCTGTTCGCAATGAGCTAAATCAAAAGGCGCCGCGTGCGATGGCTGTAATCGACCCGCTGAAAGTCGTCATCGATAATTTTGAGGGGAGTGAAACGCTGGAGTTGGCTAACCATCCCAGCGAAGCATCGATGGGAACGCGATCGGTTAATTTCTCTAAAGAAATCTGGATTGAGCGTGAGGACTTTCGAGAGGAAGCCAATAAGAAATTCAAGCGATTGGTGCTAGGCAAGCGGGTTCGCCTGCGTGGTGCCTATGTCATCGAAGCTGAGCGCTGTGAGAAAGACGATGCCGGCGAGGTGATTGCGGTGCATGCATGCCTAGTGCCACAACAGCTGGGGGAGGACCCCGACGATGGGGTCAAGCCAAAGGGCGTCATCCATTGGGTCGCCACTGATACTGCCGTCGTGGCAGAGATCCGCGAATACGACCGATTATTTGCTGATGCCGATCCCGCCAAAGCCGATGATTTCGCCAGCGTCCTGAATCCAAATTCGCTAGTAGTAAAGCAGGCCTACGCTGAGGCCTCTTTGGTGGCTGCAGACAATGAGAGCAGCTTTCAGTTTGAGCGCCTCGGTTACTTTGTTGCCGATCGAGTCGACCATACGTCTGAGCATCTGGTTTTCAACAAGATTATTGGATTGCGTGACTCCTGGGGCAGTCATGGCTGATCTCTGGCTTACGGACACCATGGGTACCGAAAAGCGCCGGTTTACCCCTATTGATCCAGACCATGTTCGTTTCTACGTGTGCGGCCCTACCGTCTACAACCTTGTGCACATTGGAAATGCACGGCCAGTGGTTGTGTTTGATATGTTGTTTCGCGTTTTGCAGGCGCTATATCCAAGAGTGACCTATGCCAGAAATATCACCGATATCGATGACAAGATCATGGTCGCTGCACGCGAGCAAAACGTTAGTATTGAAGCGATTTCGACTGAATTCACCGACAAGTTTCGGGAAGACATGCGCGCGCTCAATGCGTTAGACCCAAGTATCGAGCCGCTTGCTACTGAGCATGTCGATGCCATGCTGGATCTGACTCGGCGCTTGATCGAGTCGGGCAATGCCTACGAGTCAGATGGCCACGTGCTGTTTGATGTCTGCTCGATGCCCGACTATGGCGCGCTGAGCGGGCGTAGCCTAGACGACATGATGGCAGGCGCGCGGGTAGAGGTTGCAGACTACAAGCGTCATGCGGGGGATTTTATTCTCTGGAAGCCGTCTGCAGCCGACGAACCAGGCTGGAATAGCCTCTACGGTCGCGGAAGACCCGGTTGGCATCTCGAGTGCTCAGCTATGATTCATCAGCACTTGGGGCAGGCTATCGATATCCACGGTGGCGGTCGTGATTTGATTTTTCCTCACCACGAGAACGAACGCGCTCAAAGCTGTTGCGCTTATGGTGGTCAGTTCGTCGGCCTTTGGATGCACAATGCCTACATCGACATGGATGGTGAAAAGATGTCGAAGTCGCTGGGCAATGTGCGCACAGTGCGAGAGTTACTCGAGCGTTATCCGGGTGAGGTGCTGCGGTTTGCATTGCTATCAGCTCAATATCGCTCGCCACTTAATTTTTCAGAGGAATTACTCGAGCAGGCACAATCAGCGATCGATGGGTTTTATCTCAGTTTGAGAAATGTGGCCGATGTTCCAGCAGAGCCCGTGTTAAATATTGAATCTCCAGTGTTTCAAGCATTACTTGACGACTTGAATACGCCTGCCGCCATCGCCGAACTCCATCAGCTTGCCAAGCAACTCAACAAAGCGTTGGCTGACGAGCTCAGCGCTGCCAAAACCGCGCTGCTGAGTGCGGGGCATCTGCTGGGGATTCTGCAAGAGGATCCCGAGACATGGTTTGCCGCTAAACTTGATGACTCGTTGGACGCAGCAGCCATCGACACACTGGTAGCGGAGCGCTTCGATGCAAAGCAGGCCAGAGATTTTGCGCGCGCTGACGCGATACGAGATGAACTCAACGCAGTGGGCATCGTGATCGAGGACGGGCCTGACGGCAGTACCTGGCGCCGAGGCTAGGCCTGCGGACACGACGACCAATACTAATCTGCAAGAAAATTAGGCTGCAGCTCTTTGCGGCTCTGCTATAAGCGGTTCAAGAAGTCCAGAAGATAGTGATTGACTTGATCTGGGGCCTCTTCAGCGGTCCAGTGACCAACATTATCGAGCTCCTCGGCAATCAGTAGGTTGCGATAATTTGCTGCAACTAGATCAGTAATACGTACCTCTAGGGGTATAAACTGGCTCACAGGATCGAGGTCGCCGGTAATGAAAAACGCGGGTTGCTCGATCATGGCGCCATCGAGGTGCTCAGATTCATGCCAATCGATAGTTTGAGCCCGATACCGATTAAATGGTCCCCGCTTGCCACTGAGTTCAAATTGACTCACCAGATAGTCAAGATCCTCGGGTTGCAACCAATGCGGGTATTCCGGGAATTCGTGCATACCCTCAAGGAAACTAGCATCGGGGCCTTTAATCCCCGCCAGCCCTGACCCGTGCTGTTGCTGTTGGTGGCGCATGCCGCGGGCATCGATGGCGGTATAGGTGAGATATAGAGAGCGTCGGAGATCGGCCTCAAATTCGGCCTCGGCAATGCCTTCTTTTAAGAAATAGAGCTGGTAAAAGAAACGATCTTTGTAGACTTCCCGCCACAAATCGAGTGCCGGGATTGGCGGTCGCAGGTAATGTGGTACTGATAACGATCCCACTGCCGAGATTCGCTCACGATAGGTGAGGGCAGTATGCAGAGCGATAGGGCCACCCCAGTCGTGCCCAATGACAATCGCCTGTTCGTAGCCTAGTGCATCGATGATGCCCACAACATCGCCGGCGAGTGCATTCAGGGTGTACGCCTCGATCGCGTGCGGTTTATCGGACTCACCGTAACCGCGCACGTCGTAGGCGACCGCTCTGAACCCTGCACCGGCCAGGACCGGCAGTTGATGTCGCCAGCTATACCAGCTTTCGGGCCAACCGTGACAAAGAATGATTAGCGGACCGGAGCCCGCTGATGCCAATCTCAGTGTGACACCATTGGCGTCAACATACTGAAACTCGATGTTGTCGAATATCATCATCCGAGCAATGTTGGTGCTGACCTAACCTAGCGCTTTTTCGCCTGACTCAACCGTCTGCATGATCAGTGTATTGATGGTCATTGGGCCAACCCCGCCGGGTACGGGTGTGTAAGCAGCAACACGATCGATGAGAGGCGCCATTTCAATATCACCGACACCGCCGGGATGGTAGCCAGCGTCGACCACCACCGCGCCATCCTTGATCCAGTCGGCTCGAATAAACTCGGGCCTGCCGACAGCGCCAACAATGACGTCAGCGCGCTTGATGTGCTCTTCTAAGCCTTGAGTTCTGGAGTGACAAATAGTTACGGTGGCGTCGGCCTGGAGCATCATCATCGCCATGGGTTTACCCAGAATTGGGCTGCGACCCACGACGACGGCATGTTTGCCCGATAACTCGATTTCGTAGTGATCGAGCAAACGCATAATGCCTTGAGGCGTGGCACAGCCATAAGCTGATTCACCCATACTCATTCGACCAAAACCAAGACAGGTCACGCCGTCGACATCTTTTTCTAAAGCAATCATGTCAAAGGCTGCGCGCTCATCGATCTGCGACGGTACCGGGTGCTGTAACAATATGCCGTGGACGTCAGGGTCGTTATTCAGCGCTTCGATCTCTGCGAGCAAACCATTGGTTCGAGTGGTGGAGGGGAGTTCGATGGCCTTTGACTCCATACCGATCCGCCGACAAGCATTGCCCTTCATTTTGACGTAAGTGGCCGACGCTGGATCATCGCCGACGAGAATTGTTGCGAGCACTGGTGTTCGGTTATTGGTTTTTGCTTTCAAAGCGGCGACCCGCTCGGTGAGCGCAGCCTCGGTGAGTTGCGCGACATGTTTACCGTCTAACACTATGGCTGACATGGTGATCCCCCTGTATTTTTTGTAGCGCGATTTTTTCAGACTTTTTGTCTCGCATAAAGCAATTTCCTCAATTGACCGGCACTGGGCAAACCTTGTAGACTCGCGCCCCGCGTGTGGTTAGACACACGCGACGTCGGGGTGTAGCGCAGTCTGGTAGCGCGCCTGCTTTGGGAGCAGGATGTCGGGGGTTCGAATCCCTCCTCCCCGACCACTGTTTTGCGCCCAATATGCCACGGGCGCTTGCGTCAGCCTTCGAAAAGCTTCCTAGCGCTGAACGTTTCAGTGGTGGCTGTAGCTCACCAGGTAGAGCACCGGATTGTGGCTCCGGAGGTAGTGGGTTCGAGACCCATCAGCCACCCCATTTCACTCCTCACAAAGAACTTATGCTGCCTGCTTAGGCAATAGGGCTTCTGTGTCCATTTCACGCAGTTGCTCAGCCATATGAGACGCTACTTGATAGGGAGTGGTCGAGTGTCTCGCTGCAGTCTCTAAGACTACTGTTAAGCGGTCTAGGAACGATTTTTCGGCATCCAGAATGACATTGGCGCTCGCATTGGTTCGGCGGTGGTAAATATCGAGAATGCCGCCAGAGTTGATAAGAAAGTCGGGGCAGTACAGGATGCCGCGATCGGCAAGTCTAATCGCGTCCTGGGGCGTTGCTAGTTGATTATTTGCCGCACCCGCGACGATTTTCATGGCCAAGTTCGGAATGTTGTGCTCATTCAAAACGCCGCCAAGCGCACAGGGCGCGAGAATATCGCAGGGCATACTCAGGCAGCTGTTAACATCAACCGGATGAACTTCTAGCTCTTGTGCGGCTCGGTTTAAGTTCTCTTGATTGGCGTCGGATCCGTAAACGATGGCGCCTTCACGCATTAGTAGCTTTGCTAACTCAAACCCAACGTGTCCTAGCCCTTGAACTACCACTGATAGACCCTCGAGCTGGCGACGTCCCAATTTATGTTCAGCCGCTGTCTGGATGCTCACTAAAACGCCTCGCGCCGTCGCCGGGGAGGGATCCCCGTCGCTATGTTCTGTTGATAGCCCTGCGACATGCTGGGTGGTCTTTGCAATATGCGCCATATCCGAGGGTGAGGTGCCCGAGTCCTCTGCAGCTATGTATTTACCACCGAGTTGGTCGATGTAGGTGCCAAATACCTCAAGCATTTCGGACGTTTTCTCGGTTTGTGGATCAGCAATAATGACCGACTTGCCGCCGCCAAATGGGAGGCCAGCTAGCACGTTTTTGTAAGTCATCGCTTGGGATAAGCGCAGAGCATCGGATAGCGCATCTTGGCTCGATGGATACGCGTGGATTCGACAGCCACCGACCGCCGGTCCGAGACGCGTATCGTGAACGGCAATAATGGCATTCAATCCTGTGCTTTTGTCGGATACAAAGTGAACCTGCTCATGCTGCGAGTAGGCGCAGTGATCAAAAATACTCATGAATAAAACTCTTGATTGCTAGGTGGTAGATAATTCTCTGGCATCATCAGCTATCAATGACAGCGCCTGTCGATATTGCTCCCGCGAGACGAGCCACTCTTCGCGGTTTGCAGATCGAATGTGACCGAATCCCTTCAACGTTGATGCACTCTCGAGCAGGGCAACTGCCGGCTGATGGTTTGTGGATTCGAGGCTTGAGACGACTAAATCGATATCGGCTATGAACCGCTCGAGGTCCCGATACTCTTCTCGACGATCGTCGTTGTAAGCAAAGACATCCAAAAAGCTACCGCGTACCCGGCGACCCGCCGCCAGCACCCGTAACGGCCACTTAAGCCATGCTCCAAACCGCAGTTTGCGGAACTGCGATCCCCGGTTAAGCATTCGACTCATCACTGGGGGGGCAAGGTGATAGTTGATTCGCCACGAGTGTCCGAACTGCTCACTGATCTGCGTGGTGAAAGATTTAGAGGTCAGTAGCCGGGCGACTTCATACTCGTCTTTGATGGCCATCAGTCGGTAAAGCTGCATGGCTGCGACCCGGGATACTGATTGATCTTCACTGCCTCGGGGATCGGCCTGTGTAACCCTGTTTATGAGTGTCAGGTACTGCTCGGCATAGGATTTCGAGTGGTAGTTCACAAGTCGTTCATAGCGATCACTTATGAGCTCGTCGAGCGTTTGCACTCCGGTGTCGGACGGGGTGTTGAGTTGTGCCACCACAGTATCGGGTTGATTGACGAAACGTCGGCCTAATTCAAACGCTGATTGGTTGAGTTCAACGCTCACCGCGTTCAACTCGATAGCTTTGTTGATGGCGCTCGCTGATACAGGGAGCAGTCCTTGTTGATAGGCGACTCCCACCAGAAACAGATTCGCTCCGATCGTGTCGCCTAGGAGTTCCCTGGCGATCGTAGTCGCATCGCAAGTGACTCGATTGCTCTCTGAGAAATATTGGTCGATGCGGTTTCTCAAGCTGTCGGCTGGAAAATGCAACTCAGGGTTGTGAATGAAGTCTGATGTGGGTGCTTCTGCTTGATTGAGCACGAGGCGAGTTTCATCCGGATTCACTTTTGCCAATGTGTCTCCTGCGCTTGCCACCAACCAGTCACAGCCAATCAGCAGGTCCGCCTTTTTATCCGACACCCGCACTGCATGGATGTCGGACTGCTGTGGCGCGATCTTGATATGACTTACCACCGCCCCAAATTTCTGCGCCAAACCTGTCTGATTCATCGTCGCGAAGCCCTTGCCCTCCAAGTGGGCTGCCATGGCGATCAAGGAGCTGATAGTGAGTACGCCCGTTCCACCGATACCGGCAACGAGACCCGACCAGGGGCTATCGAGTTCGAGCTTCTGGGGTTCAGGAAGCGGGTCATAGAGCACTGTCGATTCCTGGGTAGGTGGAGCCGTCGTTGCGAGTTCGCCATCGATGACGGATACAAAGCTCGGGCAGTAGCCGCTCACACAGGTCAAGTCGGTATTGCAGCTGTGTTGATCCACCTGTCGTTTACGGCCCAGCGCCGTCTCGACTGGCGTGATGGACAAGCAGTTTGATTGTTTGCTGCAATCACCGCAGGCCTCACATATCTCCGGATGGATGATGAGCCGCTCAGTGGCTTTGGGCAGGCGTCCTCGCTTGATCCGACGTCGTTTTTCGCTCGCACAAAGTTGCTGATAGATGATGACCGAAGTGCCTGGAACCTTGCGAATTTCACGCTGGAGCAGGTCGTAGTCGGCGCGGCGATAAAAGTCTACGCCGAGCGGTGCATCCTGCGGATCCATCTCTTCGCTCACCAAAGCGATACGAACGACACCTTCGGCCCGAAGTTGTGCAACGAGTTGCGCTAGCGAGAGATTGCCGTCGATAGCCTGACCACCAGTCATTGCCACGGCTTCGTTAAATAAAATCTTATAGGTAATGTTGATGCCGCTCGCGACTGCAGCGCGAATAGCTAGGCTACCTGAGTGGAAGTAGGTGCCATCGCCCAGATTTTGAAAAACGTGCTCGCTCTGACTGAAGGGAGCTTGGCCAATCCAAGCGGCGCCTTCGCCGCCCATTTGACTAAAGGTGCGCGTGTCACGATCGGGCATCCAGGTTGCCATGTAGTGGCAGCCTATGCCGCCTAGTGCAACACTGCCCTCGGGTAATTTGGTCGATGTGTTGTGGGGGCAACCCGAACAAAAATGGGGGGTTCTTTTGAGAGAAGCTTCGGAAGAGCAGGGTGGGCTGTATACCTCAACGCTCGATGCTGGTTTGGACAAGGTGCCTTTCCTCGCAGCAAGCCCCAGTTTTTGGAGTCTCGATTGGATGGCATGCGCCACTAGATCAGGTGTTAACTCACCGGTATTAGGCATAAGGTCATCGCCGAACTCATCAAACTCACCAATAATTCTAGGACGATCAGCTCCGCCAAGGTTATACAGCTGTGAGGTCAGCTGATCCTCAATCACCGATCGCTTTTCCTCGACTACCAAAATCTCCTCAAGATTGTTTGCAAATGCAAAGGTAACTTCGGGGTCTAACGGCCACGGCATACCAATTTTGTAGACTCGTATGCCAAGCTTGTCGGCTTCCTCCTGATCGATGCCAAGATCATTAAGCGCCTGCATAACATCGAGATAGGCCTTGCCTGATGTAGCAATACCGAGTCGAGGCTTACTCGAATCGAGCTCGATTCGGTTTATACCGTTAATGCTGGCAAACACCCGTGCCGCGTAGATCTTGTATTTGTTGAGTCGTCGCTCTTGATCGAGCGGGGTATCTGGCCATCTAGCATGCATGCCGTCAGGTGACAGCGCTGCTGCCGGAGGCAGGTTGAAGGTGTAACGCAAGGGATCAACGATAACACCCATCGTCGCGTCCATGTTGTCAGTGATGGCTTTTAGCGCCACCCAGCAGCCGGTAAACCGTGACATTGCCCAGCCAAAAATTCCGAAGTCCAATACCTCCTGGACATTGGCTGGTGCGAGAACAGGCACTGATGCACCCATAAACATATGCTCTGACTGATGTGGCAGCGTGGACGACTTGCAGGCATGATCGTCGCCCGCGATAGCGAGCACGCCACCAAATTGTGATGTTCCAAAAGCGTTGGCGTGTTTAATCGCATCCATGCTTCGATCAACGCCGGGTCCTTTGCCATACCACATGCCAAAAACTCCGTCGTATGAGGACTCGCTAACAATGCCCGTTTGCTGGGAGCCCCAAACGGACGTAGCAGCTAGGTCTTCGTTGACGCCAGGCTGAAAGTGAATGTTGTGTTGCTCAAGGTAGGATTTGGCTTTCCATAGCGCTTGGTCAACACCTCCTAATGGACTGCCTCGGTAACCCGATATAAAACCCGCGGTATTCAGTCCCGACTGCTGATCGATCTCGTGTTGAAGCATTGGTAAACGGACCAATGCTTCGATGCCCGTCATAAAGACATCCTGTTGCGACGCTTTGTACTTGTCGTCCATTGATACATGGCGTAATAACGGAGGGCTGATGTGAGTCATGGACTTCGCTCGCTGTTTTTGTGGTTATTTTTGTGCTGGTGGGCTACCTCTCATTGATGACTTTAGTCTGAGATATTCCAAGCGAAAAATTTTGCCTTTTCATTCCCATAAACGGATCAATAAAGTATATTTTTTTCTTTGATAGATAAGTAAAAGGCATTTTTATGCAAAAAGAATGGAGTGGGCAGGACGTGGCGATTCTGAGTCAGCTACAACGCGATGCGACGACGTCGACGGCAGCTCTAGCTGAGCGGATTAACAGTTCGCAATCGCCTTGCTGGCGTCGGATCAACAAGCTCGAGGAGTCGGGTGTTATTCAGCGACGCGTTGCGTTACTGGATCGGAAGGCGCTGGGCATGGAGGTGGTGGTCTTCGCCACGGTCAATCTCACACAGACGGGCAGACAAAAGCTCCTAGCCTTTGAGCGCCAGGTTGAAGCGCATCCCGAAGTGGTGGAGTGCTACACCATGACTGGCATCTGGGACTATATGCTGAAGATCATTTGCCGAGATATCCGACATTATGAGGATTTTGTGAGAAATACATTGCTCAATGGTGACTTGGTTCGGGAACTTCACTCACATATCGCGGTAACAGAAATCAAGAACACCACCGAACTACCTCTCGATACTCAGTTGACCTGAGTAACCCAACACTCAACACGGGTTCGATTAGCCAGTCGCGACCATGACTGGCCGTTTGCCATTCTTCCCGTAGAGGTTGACCTTGAGACTCGAGATCGCATGAACGAGGATGATGGGCTCGATTTTCTGCTTACCCGTCCAGTGGATATTGGGGAAGCGATCGAGAACCTTTTCATAGGCCATCTGAAGCTGAAGTTGAGCCACACGATTGCCAAGGCAGCGATGCACACCATGACCAAAGGCAACATGCTTCGTGACATTCTCTCTGGTGAGATCCATCACGTCGGGATTAGGAAAGACGCTGGGATCGCGGTTGGCAGCCCCGTACCACATGATCACCTTCTCATCTTTCGCGATCCGCTGCCCGGCCACCTCGGTGTCCTCGGTCGCCGTTCGCCGCATGTGCATCACGGGCGACACCATCCTCAGCGCTTCCTGCGACATTCGGTCGACCAAGGATCGGTCATTGATTACCATTTGGCGTTGATCAGGGAATTCCGTAAGCAGCCGAATCGCACCCGACAGCGAGTTTCGGGTCGTATCATTACCGGCAAAGATAATCAGTAGCCAACTGCCATCGAGGTAGTCCTGCGACATAGGTTTGTCACTGAGAGTCGCGTTGGCAATAGTCGTCAGCAGGTCTTCACGAGGATTTTTAATGCGATCAGCCATCACCCGCTCACCGTAGCTGAACATGTCGTGGAGCATTTGCTCAAACCGAAATGGAAACATCGGCTCCGCCATGAACATACGAAACGGGTGGGTTAGAAACTGCGGTGCTAGCTCGAGATAATGCATCCACTTGATAATGTTGGGTCGGTCTTCTTCATCGACCCCAAGCATCTCGCACAGAGTGAACATGGGAAGTTCGGTCGAAAATAACTTGGCAAAATCGACTACCGGCCCTTGTCGTTCCATGTTGTCGAGTAGGTCATCAATCTTTTTGCCTACTCGCTCTTTGAGGGTCTCGATGTACTTCGGGAAGAAAAAGGCGGCTTGCTGGGTTCTCAGGTCACGGTGGATGTCGGCATCAAGGTTGATCAGTGAGTTGTGTGCCGCGTACATGAGACGCTCAGCTTTTCCGGTTTCATTTTTTACCACGCTCATGTGCATGCTGCCGCGCTGAGACGAGAATATCTCAGGATGCAGTTCGACGTGCTTGATATCGTCGTAGCGTGATACTGACCAAAATCCAGATTGAGGCTTGCGCGTAGTCGACCACATAACTGGTGCTTCCTCGCGCATTCGCTTGTAGTAGTCGAATGGCTGGCCTTTGGTCCAAGAATTGGTGGATCCGAGCTGAAAGCCTTTGAGGCGAGGGTAAATTTCTTCAAAGACGGGATCCTGTGCACCGCTGTCAAACAGGATGTCCTCGCTAACCGAGGGATAAAGATCGATGGGCTCAGGGCTGTTCATGTGTAAATCTCGATATCTCTGGTGCGGCCTTAGAGGGGTAATGTCCATCTATCGAACAAGTGAGTCAACACGCGTCGGCCCGATACCGAACTTAAAGCTGGACAGCAAAAGGCCACCCTCAGGGCAAGGAATATCTGAGGGGTTCGCTTGAATTTGGAGCAATTTTGTTTGGTGCTCGGATCTAAGCCTGCGCGCGCTGCAGCATTTCTCTATCTTGTAATTCCACCTTAATGTCGCAGTAATACGAATGTCGCAGTAATACGCTCCTCTTACTATTTCCATCAAAATGCAGGAGTAGGGAAACGCATGTATTTCGATTCAGTGGTTTCAAAATACCCTCTGATTCTATGCTTAGCACTGGCCGCCTGCGGCGGAGGTGGCGGCACTGCAACTCCAGACGCCCTTTAGGTAAGTGTTGCCGCTGATGGCGGTTCTGCTGAGCCGCCGTCGCGCAGCAGTAGCGATGAGGGTTGCCAAGCAACGCTTTTTCACTCGCCAACTATTGGCGACGATTACCTAGACCGGGTTATGGATGCCTACACATTTGCCTGCGGATATCTTGGCGATGTGCCTTGAGCTTTGGCTGACTGCCAACAACGCGTCAGCGGCAGAAAGTCTTCGTGATGCCTGGTGTCAGTACCGGCTGTCGCAAGACTCCTCGTTTCTCGAGCAATGGTGTGAAAGGTCGCAGATCGGTGTAGATCTCGCCAATTATGTGCGCTGGTCAAGCGTCTATTACAACGGCTTAGTCGATGCCCACCATCAAAATAACTTGCATGAACGTTCCTCAGATTCCGACGGTCTATTCGCTGAATACGTGACTATCCACGAATTTTTTCACGCCTATCAAATGGATCATTTAGATGAGGCTATCCACAACACGCCTGAAGATCTTGATATTCAATCCGGTCGCACAGGTGACGGATCAAGGCCCTGGCACTCTGAGGGCAGTGCAGATTTTTTTGGTCATTTGCTAACAGAGTTATCGGGGCGTCCCGGACAACTAAGGGGTTACTTTGAAAGTGGTGAGGATTGCTGGGCCCGGATTGATGGCGACTTTAGTCTGTGGGATCTGACATATGATGCCGACGGCGGGTGCGGCTATAATCTGGGGGCGTGGTCAATCGCGTATTTGGTATAACAGCATTCCATCGAGACCTACCTACTTTTTTACGACGACCTAAACGCCTACGGTTTTTTAGACGGCTGGCTGAAAAATTTCGGCGTCACTAATGACGAATTTGATGAGAATTTTCGCAACTGGTTTCTCCAAACGTCCCGGACAGAAAAATTGCAAACAATTGACGAGATCGTTAGCGTCGCACAACAAGCGGCCAAACGCAGCAACGCAGGGCCGTTATGATCAACTTAATGCATAGTTAGTAAACTGGCATTGCACTGCTATCGTCGTCAGTTTGGTAGTTACAAATCAAATTTATCAATTCTCCTGACATGACTTAGTAAGCCTCCTCTCAAGCTGTTACTAATGAGCTTCCGTCATGCGATCACCATAGGCGTTGCGATGTGCCTTCATGTACTCAAGTTGCGGTAGTTACCCGCCAGACACATCAGAAGCCAATTTGAAAAAAGTTGTCTGAATTGTCACGAAGCAGTGACGAAAAGTTGAAGCTCTGTTAATTGTTGTCAACGTTTGTGTTCACTGTCAGAGGTGATTGCCATGCGTTATCGACTACTCCTTATTCTGATGTTTTCCGGTCATGCAGTGGCTGGTGTTTATGGATCTGAAAATTGGGGTGAAATGTATTGGGGGGACAACCCTGCAACAGCGCCTACTCAAGCTCCAACGATCACCTCTGCGGTGGCTACAGAAGATCAAATCACTATTACGTTAGATGACTTTCCTGTCGGCACAGGCGCTGATGGGTGGTCTGCTGTTACGTCTTTCATCGTTACCTGTGGTGCGACTACCGTCGAAACTTCCGAACAGGCGGTAACGATCACTGGACTGGAAGGTGATACTGATTACTCATGCTCCGTAACGGCAAGCAACGCACAAGGAGACAGTCCGGCGTTAGTGCAGGTGGTAACAACCGACCCTCTATTAAAAGGTTTAAACATCATGCTGATTTGTTCGGTAACTGACTGTGGAGTAAGAAGCTAATGAAAAAGTTAATTGCCGTGGCGCTGTCGTTTTGGGTTTTCAGTGCATCTGCTCAAGAACTCGTTGACTTTGAAAATGGGCAGGTTGCCAACGCAGATGACATCAACGCCAATTTCCAAGCCTTAAAAAACGCGGTGCAAGGGATTGATGTTGGAGCTGCCCTTCTGTCTGGTGAAGGTGCTCCCGAAGATTCCCTTGGGGCTATCGGCGACTTCTTTATCGACTCCTCTCTGTATGCGTTATACGGTCCAAAAACTGATGAAGGTTGGGGGATTGGAACTTCGCTTGTTGGACCCGCCGGTACTTCGGGTGAACAGGGTGAAGTAGGACCTCGAGGTGAAATAGGCCCCACCGGATTAACTGGACCGCAAGGCCCTCAAGGAGAAGTGGGACCTAGAGGCTCAACTGGACCGCAAGGTCCCCAGGGTGAAGTAGGACCTCAAGGGGAAGTAGGACCAACAGGCTTAACTGGGCCTCAGGGTCCTTAGGGGGAGACCGGGCCTGCGGGTGCTCCAGGTGTCGGCATTAATTTGTTTGATGATAATACTGTGGCGGGTGAGGGTGCGGATCCCAACCAGTCAGGTCTTGCTAATACGGTATTCGGTTATGAAGCCCTCTCGTCGAATGCGTCAGGTAGGGCTAATACTGCTGTGGGCAAAAATTCGCTGTCAGCGAATACTGAAGGGGTAGGTAATGTCGGCGTGGGGTATCGATCGTTAGAGAGTACGATAGGCGGTGGATCAAATACCAGTGTGGGTTATCTCTCGCTTCAAGAGAATATCGATGGGTCAGGGAATGTTGTTATAGGGGCTAAGGCATTGCAGTCGGCAGACACAGGGAACAGAAATACGGCAGCTGGCTACCAAAGTTTGGCCGAGAATCGCTCGGGACTTAACCATACGGCTGTTGGTGCTGATGCGCTTTTTTCAACCCGCTCAGGCGAGGGGAATACCGGCATCGGCAACAAGTCTATGGATACTAACAGTAGTGGCAGTTTTAACACCGGCTTGGGTCATAACACCGATGTTTCAGAGCCGGACCTCAGTAACGCCACCGCGATTGGCGCAAATGCCCTCGTATCTACGAGTAATACGATTCAGTTGGGTGATGTGAATGTGACATCGGTTGTTACTGCAGGCCGGCTTACTAGTGGGGATATAACGCTTCCAAATGTTGACGGTTCAGCTGGCCAAATTCTGGTCACCGATGGGTTCGGAGAAGTGAGTTGGAGTGATGCGCCACAGGGCCCAAAAGGCGATCCCGGTATTCAATCCCGTATGACATTAGCTTGTGTTGCGGACGACGAGGCAACTCTGGCGGCTCATTTGCCAAACTTTCGTGCGGGTTACCCGCAATATACTGAAGGGACTGGTCTTTGTCTTTTTTCTGGTGTCTCAGTTGGTATAACGGCTCCGATCTCGCTCCCCAATTGGTGGGAGATAGCCCCGGGAGGAACGACTGAGATTTGGTATCCCTTCGGTAGCTTGTGCTCCGGTACGCAAGTCATTCGGGAGCCCGTTAGCAACATGGGAGTGGGTACTAATGCGGGCAATGGGTATACCTATTTTTCAATGCCGCGCTTTGGCTCTGATAGTCGCGTGTATTTTGCTGGAAGCACGACTGTCGATGTTACTGAGTACAAAAACGGAGGTAACGCAGATAAATTTACGCGATATCCAAACGGAACCACCCAATGTGACTCTACTTCGATGGGGAATTTTAACTTCCTAGAAGCAGTAGATTCTGGATATTCGACCGACGAATTCGTTGGTTTGTGGCCTTGGACGATACAAGTGAGGTAGCACCCAAGAGGTCACAATAGACTGGCTACTGTCTACTAGTAACGCATCCGTTCATCTAATACGCAACTCAAGCGTCAATGAACGATAAAGGGCGTAAGTTGTTGGGTGGCGCGCCCACCAGGACTCGAACCTGGAACCTCATGCTTAGAAGGCACGTGCACTATCCAGTTGTGCTATGGGCGCGGACGCGCGATTGTCGCACAGAGCTTGGTCGCTAATCTACGGTATCTCGACCTTGGCAGTCCTTTCCCGGCATCGGTTTTTCGGTCCAAATCTGTAGCAACTGCATAACGGTGGTAACGGTAACAATCGCTCCCACAAATAGGCCGGTAGTCGAGGGCATCGATGTGTATAACGCGACCTCTGTTATCAAGAGTCCAGCCACTGATAGGCAGTAAATCGTGACGAGGGAGCGAGCTACATTGGGGGCTCTGGCATCCGCGGCACCCTCGTGCATCGAGTGGCTGAGCCTAAAGCCTAACCACAAAGCAATGATCAAACCGATGAACCAAAGAGGTGTTGACAACGATAATATCGATACTTCATTCATAGATTGATTGGTAACAGAATTCACAAATAAACGCCGAAAACTGTATAAAAATTATGACGATGAGTCGAGGGTGTTCCTGAGAAATGCTTGTGTCCCATCGCGCAATAGCTGCTCGGCGTTGATCGTTTCATCGAAGATATCGAGCATTCGATTGTGCTCGAGCGTCGCGATGCCATGTGCGATAGACCACAGCTGGGTGGCAAGCCGCACCGGGGAAACATCGTTGTCAGGCTTGTGCGCACAGAGATAGCTCTCAGCCGCTTTGATTAGCACCTCAAAGCCCGTGCGCTTAGCTTGGGCCTCTAGGCGGCGTTGCTCCATATTGCCTCGGTCTTCCCAGAGGAGACCAAAGAACGAGCGCTTGTCTTCGGCGAACTGCAAATAGCAGATGCCAAGCTCTTCTATTAATAGCTGAGTTCCTTGCTCATGCTGTGCAGCGATTGCCTCAAGTCGCTGCATAAGCCCGATAAGTGCGAGTTCTCTTACCGCTGTCAGCAACGCCTCTTTGTCTTCGAAGTGTCGGTAGAGCGCGGCGCTACTCACACCAGCACGCTTGGCAACATTAGCAATCGAAATCTCATAGTTGCCCGATTGATCGATTAGCTCTGCAGCAGCAATGATTGCGGTATTGCGCAGATCACCATGGTGGTAGGGCGTGGTGATCTCATTCATGCTAGCGCTGCCTCTTTTCGGGCTTTTCGTTGTTGCGCCTTTTGCTCTGCTCGCTCGATTCGGTTGTCTGCTGGAGAGCCCAGAAGGACATAGGCCGCGGGCACGAAATAAAACGAAACGATCGTCGACAAGAGCACCCCACCGGCAATCGCCATCGCAAAGGGTGGCCAAAATTGACTCCCCTCGAGTATAAGCGGCAGGAACCCTCCAAAGGTGGTGAGCGTGGTTGAAACGATATGCCGACTCGAGCCCAAAACCTGATCTCGCATCGCGACCTTGTCGCCCGCTGATGCGGCTTTTGATTGCTGAAACGAGGTAATAATGATGATGGCGGCATTGATCGATACCCCGATCGATCCGATTACCCCGATCAACGCCAGAATCCCCAGGGGATATCGGAATATGGCTAATGCCAGAAAGCTCAAACCGAATGCGCCGAAGACCACACTGTAGGATAGGGCCGTCAAACGCCAAGAGTTAAAGGTGAGCATGATCGTCGCCAGCAGTAAGGCGTTGACCAGGCCTAGCGGCCCAATGAGATCGTTAATGACGTCGCCTCTGTCCTCGGTATCGCCCCCAAATGTATATCGATAGCCCTCGGGGAGTTCGATTGGGTCTTCCTTTAGGCTTGCCTGAAGTAGCTCGAGTGCCTCCTGAGGAAGTACACCGCGCGTCAAAAATGCCTGAACCTGATTGATTCGCTCACCATTTTTACGGCCGATGGGGGAATCATCGGGGGTGATAGAGAACTCGCCCAGCGCTGACAGCGGTATGGTTGTTGTGTTTTGTCCCGATACGCCTCTGATGGGTATCAGAAGATTCCGCAGATCCGTCGTTGTTTCGGTTTCACTCCTCGCGAGCTTGGTTCTGACAGGGATCTGCTCAGTGTCTTCCAGAACAGCGCCGCCATAGACGCCTCTGAGCGATTGGTTGATGAAGAGTGCAATGTCAGTCTCTTGGAGTCCAACTAATCTCAGCTTCGCCGTATCAGGGATAAATTCTATTTTGGGTGCGGCGGGGCTGATTGATACCTTGGTGTGCGTGATATCGGGCAGGCTCTGCAGTCGCTGACGAAATGCGTCGCCCAATTGCTTTAATGTGTCGGTATCGGGCCCATAAATCACGACCTCGACAGGTGCATAGACAGGTGGTCCCTGGTCAATCCCCAGTACCAATATTTGAGCCTGTGGGAAGTCTCGATCGAGCTCACGCTGTAGGCGCCTAATGAGTGCATCGGTTTTGTTTTCATCGGTGGTCAGGACCATAGCCTCGGCCCAACCGGGGATGTTCTGCCGGTTCGACCGGAGGTTGTAGTAGAAGGCGGGTGGGCTCTCACCAACGGTCCAATCAACTCGTCTGATCAAGGATTCTGCTCTGAGTTTTTGATCGATTGCACGCGATACCGCCAAAGTGGATTCGATGCCCACGCTTTGCGGCATCTCAACCCGAAGGTAGAGCTGATCGCGATCGGTGCCCGGGAAGAATTGCTGTGTCAGGGTTGATGAACTGATAAAGCCAAGAAGCGGGATAGAGCCCGCAAGCAGGATCGAAGCCAATGGATTTGCAAGCGACCAGTCAATGCTCCTCGCGAAGGCATTGCTTAGGCGCGGCATCGTAATCCCAGTGCGATACCAACGCGGACCTTCCTCGATAGCAGAGGGGAGGATTCGTCCAGCAAGAGCAGGCGTCAGGGTGAGCGCTAGCAGTAGCGAAGATATCAACATCACAATGACGCACGTCGCCAAGCTTCCGAGGAAGTCACCCGAAGGGCCTTGTAGGATCGCCATGGGCGTAAAGGCGAGTACGGTGGTTGCGGTGGCGCTCACCAGTGGCACAGTCATCCGGCCGATCCCTTTTTCCATCGCCGTGATGGCATCATCGCCCTCGAGCAGATGTTTTCGTATTTCATCGGTCATGACGATCGAGCCGTCAACCAACAGGCCGATGGCGACCACGAGACCCGTTAGTGACAGCTGGTGCAACGCGACATCGAGGTAGTTGAGAACCAACATCGACAATAGCGTGCACATGGGTAAGCTGACCGCGACAACCAAGGCCGCCCGCCAACCTAGGGTGATAAATAAAACGCTGATAACGATTGCGATACCGGCCAAGATATTGGTCGCCACGCCCAGTAAGCGGGCCTCGGTATAAGTACTTTGATCGTAGGCGACATCGATCTGCAGTCCGTGGGGCGCAATGTCTCGATAACCGGCTAGGAACTCATCGAAAGCGGCGCTGTATTGATCGACCTGATTGCCACGTTTCATTTCCACACCGAGCAAGACTGAGCGTTTGCCATTGGACAGGGCGACTCGATCGGGTGGGTCGGATTCGGCTCGACTGACCGTCGCTATGTCGGCAATCGTCAAACTCGATGTTTCACGTTGGCGATTGAGAAGCACGGTATCGCGAACAGCCTGAAGCGACGTGAATTCACCCTCGATATCGATGGTGAGAGAGGCTTCTGGGTCGCTCAGCCGACCCGCTGGTTGGCGCGAGTCAGCCCTGGCGATGGTGGCTGCGACGTCAGTGACGCTGAGGCCCAGAGCATTCAACGTGTCGCTGTCGGCTTCAACTCGAATTTCCTCATCGGGAACCCCGAATAATTTAATCCTGCGCGTTTGCGGCACCTTCTTCGCGGCATCGGCAAATTTGACGGCTTCCCTGCGCAAAACGGATGGGGAGAGGTCGTTCTCACCAGAGGCGGATATCGCGACGATCTTTACGAATTCGGTGAACAGGTCGTCATCGAAGTCTGGTTGCGTAGCGCCCTCAGGAAGAAACGGAGTGATCTTGTCAATTTTGTTTCGAAGCTCCGACCATACCCGTTTAATTTGCGGCCGTGTCAGGGTGTAGTCGACCTCAATGAGGATGTTTGACACACCATTGGTTGAAGTAGACGTAACCTCGCTGACCTCGGCTTGCTCCCTGATTGCATCTTCGAGAGGTTTGCTGATCAGCGTTTCCATTCGTGCAGGGCTGGCACCGGGAAAATAGGTGGTGACGGCTGCCACGAACGGTGTGATTGAGGGGTCTTCCTGCCGCGCCATTCCATTGAATGACGTCAAGCCGACAGCGATTACCGACAGCACGAGTAGCGTCAGATAACGCCCGTTTTCGAATAGTTTCGTAGCGATCATGCAGGCAACTCAATAAGCCACTTCAGGTGCGTCGAGAGTAGGCATGACGGTCGTTCCGGGACTTACCCGTTGTAGCCCGGTTGCAACGACCCAATCATTGTTTGCGAGTGTGCCTCGAACATAGGCTCGATCGTTTTCGGTATAAACGATTTCTACGCTTTCCCTGCGGGTGGCGGAAGGAACTGTCGATAAGTCTACGGTCAGTATCGACCAAAGTCCCTTTTCACCTTCCATCAAGGACTCTAGCGGTATCCAGCCACCGGTCTCCGAGACATAACTGCTCAGCTCGAGTGTCGCAACAGCGCCTACCCGAAAGGCGGTGTCGTCGGGCAGTGTGAATACTGCCTTTACTGTCATAGTTCGAGGGTCGATATCGTCGTTAATCGATCGGAGCCGAGCGCTGACCAGCTGATCATCGATACGAATTGTCTGGAATTGATTGAGGGTTAGCCGGTTGGCCATCTTTGGAGACACGCCGACATGCACCTCGCGATCGCCGATGGAAATCATCCTAAGCACTGGGACGGCAGGACCGACGACAGTACCGGACTCAGCGAGAGTGCTAACAACCACTGCGTCGAACGGAACCCTTAGCTGGCTCTTGTCAATAACAAGCTGGGCATTTTCGACCGATGCTCGCATGGTGGCGACTCGCGCAGATAAAGCCTCAGCGCTGAGTAGGGCATTGTCGAGTGCTTGCTTCGAAGCTAATTCTTGGTCGAGTAGGGTTTGCGTTCGCTCGGCTGTTAAGAGTGCTAGCTCGAGCTGAGCCTCGGCCTCTCGTTGACTCGCCTTTGCTACTGCCAAAGCCGCTTCTTGCTGCCGGGTGTCAAGACGACCTACTAGCTGGCCTTTCTGCAAATAGTCGCCTTCAGCAGCGTTTAGCTCTGCCATCAATCCTGCTACCTCGAAACCCAGAAGCGTGTCTGTTGATGCTTGGACGACGCCAAAGAAACGAGTTGGGACGGTGTAGCCATCTAATAACTGATATTGCTGGACAGTTACCGGGAGTGGAACCGCGTCAGTAGAGATTGTGGGAGCTACATTTGCTCTAATCGCGGCGGATCCGATAACAACAATTCCGGCGGCAATTAAAAGGCTGACAGCGGTGTTCAACAGCTTGGGTTTGGACATGGGGTAAACGCTACTCTGGCGTGATGTTAATAACGATAACATATGATGTTAAGGCTTATAACATCAGCGCTGAGCATAACCTGGTTAAAATCGGGACAAGCCTAGATTTCGTGGATCCTTGCTTGCGAAACCGCAGGCTTTTAGAGACACTCTGCGTCTCCGTGCTGAACGGGGGCTTATGGTGGCTCGGACGGTCCCCTCGCAGCGATAGATAGTGAACCCCGCCAGGCCCGGAAGGGAGCAACGGTAGTTATCGACTCGGGTGCCGGGGTGAGGCTGTTCGAGTCGCCTCCACTAATTTGCGGTGTACGGTATGGGGTATCAGGTTCTCGCGCGTAAATGGCGTCCTTCCGCTTTCGACCAGATGGTCGGACAGGAGCACGTGGTAAAAGCGCTCACCACAGCCCTTGAGTCAGATCGTTTACACCACGCCTACTTATTTACCGGTACTCGGGGAGTTGGCAAAACCACGGTAGCGCGACTGCTTGCGAAAAGTCTGAATTGCGAGACCGGGACAACATCATCACCTTGTGAACAGTGCAGTAGCTGCATGGAGATCGCCGAGGGGCGCTCAGTCGATGTGCTTGAGGTCGACGCTGCGTCGCGGACAAAGGTCGAGGATACGCGCGATCTGCTCGATAACGTGCAATACGCGCCCTCGCATTCGCGCTTTAAAATCTATTTGATCGACGAAGTGCACATGCTCTCTAACCACAGCTTTAATGCATTGTTAAAGACGCTCGAGGAGCCACCCGCGCATGTAAAGTTTCTGCTAGCGACAACCCATCCGCAGAAGTTGCCAGCGACTGTTTTATCTCGCTGCTTGCAGTTCAATCTAAAAAACATGTTGCCCGATCAGATTGTCGATCATCTGGGGCATGTGTTGAGTGAAGAGGGCATAACGCACGACGCTGATGCACTCGGTATGTTGGCGCGGGCTGCCGAGGGTTCGATGCGAGATGCCTTGAGCCTCACCGACCAAGCTATCTCCCATGGCGGAGGCTCACTCACCGTTGATAACGTGCGGCAAATGCTGGGAACTGTTTCAAAGACGAAGGTACTCGACCTACTCGAAACCGTGATTGGTGGCGATCCCAGCGCAGCACTCGCGGCCATTAACGACATTGCTACTCATTCACCGGACTATCGCGGTACGCTCGATGAGTTCGCCTCGGTGTTGCATCACGTGACTATCGCACAGATGGTGCCCGATTCTCTTGAGGCAACGATTGCAGAGCGCGATCGGATTGTCGCGATTGCGGCGTCGATGACGCTCGATGAATCCCAGCTTTGGTATCAAATGGCGCGCGCAGGGAAACGTGATCTAAGTCTGGCGTCTGATCCAAGAGCGGGTTTGGATATGGCCATTCTCAGAATGATCGCTTTCCGCCCAGGCCTTGTTATACAGGATGCCGAACAAGCGGGAGCAGCGACGCCAAAAAAGTCTGATCCACCGGTGCTGCCGGTGGTATCCGATACAACCAGCTCGGAGACCACCCAAAAAAGCTCGACCGTATTATCGGATGGTGCCGATCCAACCGGGGCTATGCGAGCCCAAGCTGTAGGGAGTGCGGGGAGTGCGAGGGTTGCCGACGCTCCCCCTGAGTCGAGTCTCTCTGTCGATAGAGAGATAGCCGAGACACCACCGACACCGGTGACGCAACCTCAGTCGTTGCAGCCGCCTATAGCCGCGCCCGTTACCTCTGAGACCAGTACGACGTCGGTTGATAGTATCAATGCGCTCTCTGGCGAGCCGGCTGCACCGGCTGTAGATACAGCTGACATTTCCGCTGGCGTACCGGACGGCGCTAAAGAAACCCTCAATCTAGAGTCGATAGACTTGAATACGGCGGCTGATGACTTGCCGACGACCGCCTCTTGGTGTGATTTTTTTGAAGACCTACAGTTAAAAGGTGTCATTCACAACGTTGTTTCGCATTTTGAGCTCGATCGCGTGAGTGGACGTACATTACATTTCAAGATCGCCGAGCAGAATGCTACCTTGTACAACGATAGACATGACTCAAGCCTCGCTGCGGCAATTAGCGACGCGGTTGCGAGCCCTGTAACGGTAGCTGTAGCGATGGGTCCCACCGGTGAGCTTACTCCCTTCAGGCAGCGTGAGCTCAAAGACCGTGCCCGAGTTGAGGCGGCGGAGCAGGCGCTGGACAGGGATGAGGCGCTGGCGAACTTACTTACCGAATTTGACGCACAGGTAGTGCCAGGGTCGGTTCGACCCCCACTAGTGGACATTTAAGGGAATGAAACTCAGCCCATCGATTCAGACGCTGGTTGATGCGCTTCGGCAGTTGCCGGGCATTGGTCCAAAATCAGCGCAAAGAATGACGCTCCACCTGCTCGAGCGCGATCGAGAAACGGCTTCCTCGTTGGCGTCAGCGCTGTCAGTGGCACTCGAGAAAGTGCAGCGTTGTAACCGTTGTCGAAACTTTACCGAACTCCGCATTTGCGAAGTGTGTGGCGATCCCAAGCGAGACGAAAGTCTGCTTTGTGTTGTAGAAGCGCCCGCAGACGTACTGGCCATCGAGCAAACCGCGAGCTATCGAGGGCTTTATTACGTACTAATGGGGCATTTATCGCCGCTCGATGGGGTGGGCCCCGAGCAGCTCGGCTTGGATAGGCTGTCTACCCTGTTGTCAGAGGAGCCCATTGAAGAAGTGATTCTAGCGACTAATCCCACAATGGAAGGTGAAGCGACAGGGCACTACATCGCACAGCTAGCGCGACGAGAGGGCATCAAAGTATCGCGTATTGCGCATGGTGTTCCTTTGGGCGGAGAGCTCGAATACATCGACACATCGACACTGGCGCACGCTTTAGGTGGTCGCCGCACACTGAGTGACTGATGCGATTCGAGTTGATTACTGATGATCAGTCTTTGGCTGAGTGTATCGAGGCGCATCGCAATCAGGATTTAGTGGCGATGGATACCGAGTTTCGGCGTCGTGATACGTTTTATCCGCAGCCAGCATTACTTCAGGTTTGTTGGGATGAAATCGCCTTCCTCATCGATCCGCTCACCATCGACGACCCTGGCCCGGTGACAGACCTAATGACGTCACCTGGTGTCATGAAGTTAATTCACAGCCCGAGTGAAGATCTCGAAGTCTTTGACTACTGGCTGGGTGTGTTGCCGGCACCGCTTTTTGACACTCAACGAGCCCTGGCCTTTTTAGGGCAGGGGTTCGGTGTAGGTTACCGCGCCATAGTCGAGCTTTATCGGGGTCTTCAGCTCGATAAAGACGAGACGCAATCGAACTGGCTGCAACGTCCACTCACTGACACGCAGCTGAGTTATGCGATGCAGGATGTCACTCATCTTCGGGGCATCGGCGAGGAAATAGTGGCTGCCTGTGATGCGTTAGAGCGGCGTGATTGGGTGCTTGAGGACACGGCTAAGATCAAGCCCGGTGGCCGTGGTCCGCTCAGTAAGTTCAAATCAGCCTGGAAGCTGTCAGCGATCGAGCAACAGGTAATTGTTGATCTTGTGAGCTGGCGAGAAAGCGAGGCGCAACGCCTTGATAAGCCCCGCAGTTGGATCCTGCCAGATAAAGTAATTTCGGCGATTGCCAAGGCAAAACCTGCTTATTTGGGAGCGTTGGCAAAAATAGAAGGATTGCATGATGCAGTACTGCGACGCCGCGGAAAAACGATTCTAGGTATTGTAGAAACTTCGTTGGATAAGCTTCCCGGGCAGCCACATTTTCAGCCACCCATACTGGGAGATCAGCGGGCGTTAGTGCCGCCTTTGCTCGAGCAGGTTCAGACAACGGCAAAGAGCCTCAATATCGCCCCCGAGGTTTTGATGTCTAAGGCTGAATTAGAGCAGCTGATACAGGTTTGGTTGGGCGCGCGGGCAGACACTCCAAGCTGTGTGACCGGTTGGCGCGAAAGTGTGCTGATCGAGCCACTCCGATCAACATTCCAGCGACTGGTGCAGAGCGAGTCACAGGCGTAGCTGAGTATGAGCGGAGTTGACGCGGTTACTGATTCTCTGACCTATCGAGCGCTCTTGTCTAAAGCTTGGCCTCTGGTGCTCGCCAATGCCTCGGTGCCACTTTTAGGGTTGGTCGATACTGCCGTGATCGGGAATACCGGTACTACAACGGATTTAGGTGCTATCGCCTTCGGCTCGTTGATTTTCGGATTTGTCTACTGGACGTTTGGATTTCTGCGCATGGGAACCACGGGCTTTATTGCCCAAGCCTACGGCGCTCAAGATCAGTTGGAAATTCGAGCCATCTTGGGGCGAGGTTTTCTGATGGCTCTGGTGCTCGGTTTGTCACTACTACTCAGCCAACAGTTAATTGGGGCAGTCAGTTTCTCCCTGCTTGAAGGCAGTTCTGAAGTCGAGGCGGTGGCCTCGGAATATTTTTTCATCAGAATTTGGGGAGCCCCAGCGACACTGTGTTTGTTTGTGGTCATGGGCGTATGGGTTGGCCTCGGCGAGTCGCGTGAGCTACTTCGCCTACAGCTTCTGCTCAACGGCATGAATATTGTGCTCGATGTGCTGTTTGCGGGTGTCTTTGGGTGGGGTGCGCAAGGCATTGCTGTGGGAACACTCATCGCTGAGGTGGTCTGTACCGGTTTTGGGGTCTGGCGCCTACTCCGGTTTCTGGGTTATTCCCAAACAGCGTTCTGGCCTTGGCCACGGGTATTGTCTGGCGCCGAGCTCAGGCGCAGTGTCGCGGCCAACACAGACATCATGATTCGAACATTATTGCTGGTCTATGCCTTTGCGCTCTTTACCAACCGTGCTGCGATTTATGGCGATGTTTCGCTTGCCGCGACACACGTTTTGATGCAGATCGTGGCGTTTACCGCTTTCTTTCTCGATGGCTATGCCTATGTCGCGGAGTCGTTGGTGGGGCGTGCTATCGGCGCAAAGGACCGCCAGTTTTTTAATCTGGCCGTGGTCAGAACAACGGTTCTGGCTGCGTTGACGGCACTCATTTTAGCGGCAGTTGTATGGGGTTTCGGTGAGTTTTTTATCAGGGGGCTTACCGACATCGAAGAAGTGCAGCAACAGGCGGTGCTGATGATTTGGGCAGTCAGCGCCTATGTATTGCTGTCGTTTCCAGCATTCCAACTCGATGGAATATTCATCGGGGCGTCTGCAACTAAAGAGATGCGGGACGCGTCCGTACTATCACTGTTGGTATACCTTTTATGCGTTTATGGGGCTCCGGCCGATTGGGGGCTTGCGGCACTTTGGGGGGCGATGGTGATTTTCGTTGTCGCTCGCGCATTTGCACTGCTGCTTTACACGTCAAATACACTACGACGCGCATTTGCGGCATGATGGAGCAACGGTTAAACGAATGGAGGAGGCATGGGTGAAAAGGGGAGGTGCATGTCATGCCTAATGCGGTTCCCGACGTTTTGAGAGTTGCAGTCTATGCCTCTGAACGCAAGGCTGACACTTATGTCTATATGCCGGAGGCTGGGGCCTCGGACGAGCTGCCCGATACATTGCAGGGACTGCTAGGAGCGCTACGTCCGGTGATTACCCTAGAACTCACCGCCGATAAGGTGCTGGCAAGGACTACTGGTGCTGAGCTATTACAGAAGATCGCCGATGACGGTTATTATCTGCAGCTTCCGCCGGGGCCGAATGATTTAACACAGGGGCAAGTACGCGATGTTGACGCTTGAAAGCTATTTGTTGGCACTCGGCGTGCAACTGCTGGCTACCATCGGCGGCGTTTGGCTCCTATACAAGCTGTGGTTTGCGAGATGGCGCCGCACGACAGCCTGCGTTATCACAGGCCTGACAGTCGGTTTATTATTGGCACCGTCTTATCCCATGGAAGATGTGAGCACCCTGGCACCTGCCTTGATAACGGGCGTTTTTAATTTATTGTTCTCGGGTGGCTTTACGGCAGCTAAATCGGCACTCATTTCTCTTTCGGTGTGCGGCTTTGTTGGCGCTGCGATTGGAAGATTTTATGCCGCCATCGTAAGCAAGCCGTCGGCTTCTTGATGACTCGGAGCTGTCCTGATGAATTGTGGAAATCACTCGCCCTTACAAGACCTATCCGGTAGGCTCACCGCTTGAATTTTGGAGTATTGCAATGAAATTTACTGGAACTGATAAGTACGTTGCCACTGACGATCTGCGAATGGCGGTTGATGCCGCTGTTGCGCTCCAGCGCCCTTTGTTGATTAAGGGTGAGCCAGGAACGGGAAAGACAATGCTCGCTGAAGAAGTGGCTTCAGGTCTGGGAATGAAGCTTATTCAATGGCATATCAAGTCGACCACAAAGGCACAGCAGGGCCTTTATGAGTATGACGCGGTCTCGCGTTTGCGCGACTCACAGCTCGGTGGTGAGGGTGTTCACGATATTGCCAACTACATAAAGCGTGGCAAGTTGTGGGAGGCATTCGATTCGGACGAGCAGGTTGTCCTACTGATCGACGAAGTTGACAAAGCCGATATCGAGTTCCCCAACGATTTACTAGTAGAACTCGACCGCATGGAGTTTTTTGTCTACGAAACCGGTGAGAAGGTGAAGGCAAAGCATCGACCAGTCATTATCATCACTTCGAACAACGAGAAAGAACTGCCCGACGCCTTCCTGCGCCGATGTTTTTTCCACTTTATTAACTTTCCCGATCGCGACACGATGCGTCAGATCATCGATGTGCACTACCCATCGATTAAGCAAGACCTCGTACAGGAGGCGTTGGAAGTGTTCTTTGAGCTACGAGCGATTCCCGGTCTCAAGAAAAAACCTTCAACATCTGAGTTAATTGATTGGCTTAAGTTATTGATGGCAGACGATATCCCGGACGAGGTTCTCAAGAACCGAGATCAGACCAAGGCCATTCCGCCGTTATATGGAGCGCTTGTTAAAAATGAGCAAGACGTACAGTTACTGGAACGGCTTGCGTTTATGCACCGCCGAGAAAGTAATCAGTAATGTTGGTTAACTTCTTTCAAGGGCTCAAAGACGGTGGTGTTCCTGTAACTCCGCGAGAGCTTTTGGATCTACTAGCAGCCATGAACCGGCAGCTGGTATTTGGCAGCATCGATGACTTTTACAATCTCTCGCGCGCAGTCCTGGTCAAAGACGAAAAGTACTACGACCGCTTTGATCGTGCCTTCGGTCTCCACTTTCGTGACCTCGAGGGGGTTGACGATGTCATTGAAGCACTCATCCCCGACGATTGGCTGCGCTCTGAGTTCGCCAAGCAGCTGTCCGAGGAGGACAAGGCCAAGATCGAATCGCTTGGTGGGCTCGAAAAGCTCATTGACGAGTTCAAAAAGCGCCTAGAGGAGCAGGAAAAGCGCCACGAAGGTGGAAATAAGTGGGTCGGCACTGGCGGCACGTCGCCATTTGGGAATTACGGCTACCACCCAGAGGGCATTCGTGTCGGCGGGCAGGGCAAAAACAAGAAGGCAGTCAAAGTTTGGGACCGACGAGACTTCAAGAATCTCGACGACAGCGTTGAGATCGGCACGCGAAATATCAAGATTGCCCTTCGTCGATTGCGCAAGTTTGCCCGAACGGGTGCGGCTGACGAGCTAGACCTCGACGACACCATCAGTTCGACGGCGCGTAATGCCGGTCTCCTCGACATCAAGATGGTGCCCGAGCGCCACAACGCTGTAAAAGTGCTGTTATTTTTGGATGTGGGAGGCTCGATGGATCCACACGTCAAGGTGTGTGAAGAGCTGTTCAGTGCCGCCCGAACAGAGTTCAAGCACCTACAGCATTTTTACTTCCATAATTTCCTCTACGACAACGTTTGGGAAAACAATATACGCCGTCACAACCAGCGAACATCACTGCTCGATGTCATGCACAAGTATGGGCACGACTACAAGGTAGTGATTGTTGGCGATGCATCGATGTCGCCCTATGAGATCGTCCAACCTGGCGGCAGCGTTGAGCACTGGAACGAGGAACCGGGTGCCGTTTGGCTTGAGCGACTTCGCAATACCTACGAAAAGTGTGTATGGCTCAATCCGGTTCCGGAAGACGAATGGCAGTACACGCAATCAATCGCCATCACCAATCAGCTGATGGAAGAGAAAATGTATCCGCTGACCCTCGGTGGGCTCGAGGATGCGATGGGCTTTTTGGCGAAATAAATCCTCATCGTCGCGTTTGGTAATTCGCCGTTACTGATAAGCAAAAGTCCTCCCAATCAACAGCCCTGCTAATTAAAACTTCCTCCAGTCAGGGGTTGCCAAACAAGCAAAGGTTTCCTAAGCAGCCGCGCTTTGGCTACACTCCGAGAACAACATAAATAAAAACGACAGGATTCTGGCTATGACCTATTTGAAGTCCGCTATCGCGGTCGCCCTAAGCTCTTTTTTGATTGCCTGTGGCTCAGATCAGTCCGCAACCAATGAGGCCGTTGAAGCGCCATCGGTACCAGTGGCAGCGGTCGATACTGACCGCATCAAGAACGCGGCTGCTGAGCCGGAGATGTGGCTAACGTACGGCGGTAGTTACGATGAGACTCGTCACTCACAGCTCGGGCAGATCAACGGAGATACCGTTCAAAACCTTGGTGTGGACTGGGTGTTCGAGATGGACAAGCCACGTGGCGCTGAGGCCACTCCTGTCGTAGTCGATGGCGTGATGTATGTGACTGGGTCCTGGTCGATAGTGTATGCGGTGGATGCACGGACTGGCGAAGAGTTATGGACCTATGACCCGAAAGTATCGGGCGAGGATGCGGCAAAAGGCTGTTGTGATGTGGTTAACCGTGGTGTCGCGGTGCACAACGGTAAGGTCTTTGTGGGCGTTTTTGACGGCAGGTTAGAAGCTCTCGATGCCGCCACTGGCGACGTGTTGTGGAGCAACGTAACTGTCGATCAGAGCAAGCCGTACACCATTACCGGTGCGCCTCGTGTCTTCAAAGATAAAGTGATTGTTGGTAACTCCGGCGCAGAACTCGGGGTCCGTGGCTATGTCACTGCTTACAACGTCGAGACGGGTGATTTGGAGTGGCGTTTTTACACAGTTCCCAACCCCAATAAGGAACCCGACGGCGCAATGTCCGACGCCATTTTTGCTGAACTGGCAAATGATAGCTGGGGCGACACGGGTGCTTGGACCACCGATGGCGGTGGAGGCACCGTATGGGACTCAATCGTTTACGACACGGTTAACGACCAGGTGCTGATAGGTGTTGGTAATGGTTCGCCCTGGAACGCCAGTGTTCGCGATCCCGAAGGTGATTTTGGTGGTGACTACGACAACCTGTTCCTGTCGTCGATTCTAGCATTAGATGCTGATACCGGGGCGTATCGCTGGCATTATCAAGGTACGCCGCGCGATCAGTGGGATTTCACTGCAACCGCGCAGATGATGCTTGTAGATCTGCCTCTTGGTGAGGACGGCGCCCCGCGCAGGGTCGTGATGCAGGCACCAAAGAATGGCTTTTTCTACGTAGTCGACGCAGCCGATGGTGAACTGATTTCAGCGACGCCTTTTGCCCAACAGAATTGGACTACGGGTGAGCTGGATGAGAACGGTCGGCCGATCTTGGTGCAGGAAGCGATCGATCTAAACGGTTACGCGGTGATGCCTGGGCCCACCGGTGCTCACAACTGGCATCCGATGTCATACAACCCAGACACTGGCTTTGTGTATATACCGACCAACGTGGCGCTTCCCTACGTTTACGCAAGTAACGAAGCGAGTCGGAACGCTAAAAGTATTTGGAATACGGGCTACGACGCAGGCATGGCGTGGGCCTACGAGTATCCAAAGGGCACCATTGCCTACACACAAACTCTCGATGGTGGGAGCTTGGTCGCTTGGGATCCCGTTGCCGCTGAGCCCGCGTGGATTGTTCCGTTTCCGCAAGCGTTCAACGGTGGCACGCTCAGTACCGATGGTGGCCTCGTTTTTCAGGGTAATAAGCGCGGTGAATTTGTCGCTTACGACGCGTCCACTGGCGAGCGTGTTTGGTCCCAACGTTTAGTCGGTGATGCGGCCGCGGCACCGATGACTTACGAGCTCGATGGTGAGCAGTATGTCTCTGTCCTGTCCGGCTGGGGCAATGTCTCGATGATGATATACGGCGCGGCGCTTGAGAAGCCGGTCACGCAAGAGCCAGGGCGCATAGTCACCTTCAAACTAGGCGGCGACGCTGAACTACCATCGCCGCTTGAGTACCTAGTTGATGAGACACCCAAGACGGCTCTGGTAGGCGACCCTGAGTCCTGGCAATTAGGCATGCAGCGCTTTGCCGAGAACTGTCAGTTCTGCCATGGCGCTTATGCCATCAGCTCTGGTGTAATTCCCGATTTGCGATGGTCTGATGTATCGGCTAGCGAGGAAATTTGGGCATCTGTGGTACGCGACGGCATCCTGAATGACAACGGGATGGTGGGTTTTTCTGACATTATCAACGACGATGAGATCGAAGCCATTCGGAAGTACGTGATTCGTCAGGCCTGGTTGGCCGTAGAGAATGGTAATGCACAAGCGCCCGAGCTCGCTGCGGCTGCAGGTGAGTAAAAGGCCAGCATTTGGTGCGCGGTGCCGCGTCTCAAAAGCTAATTAATAGAGATAGCCAACTAGCGCTGCGGTCACTGCCACATTGAGTGATTCAACGCCGTTGGCCATCGGGATTGACACGCTGCAGTCCGCCAGACATCGAATCTCATCGCTAACACCATCGGTTTCTCCACCGAGAACAAAGGCGGTCGCGACACCTAGTTCTAACTGGCCTAGGCTGGTCTCGCTGTCTCCAGCGAGCGTTACTATTCGCATGCCAAGGGTTTTCAGCGCCGCTATCCCCTCGGTGGCACTGGCGCAGCGGATCAAGGGCGCGCGCAAAGCGGTGCCAGCCGATGCTTTGATGACCAAGGGGCCGAGTGCGGCGACGCCTTGTTTCGGGTACACGATACCGGCGAGGTCGGCTGCCAACGCCGATCGGATAATCATTCCCGCGTTCTGGGGGTTGGTAATGCCATCGAGAACGAGAAAACGATCATCTGCGGTGACTGCTGTCTGAGCTAGCGCATCGAGTCCTTTGAAGTTCGGGCAGTCGATGTCCAGTGCCACGCCTTGATCTTGTTTGCCGTTTTTGGAAATCCGTGACAGTGCTCGTTTGTCGTGATGCCTAATTTCAATACCTTTTAGCTGAGCCTTGTCGACTATTTCAGCAATGATGCCCGCTGGCTTATTCGAGTTTGCTAAATGCAGCCGTCGGGGCTGGATTTGTGCGTCGGTGAACGCCTCGAGGACAGGTTTCCGTCCATAAATGGTCAGAGTTTTGCTAAGGTCGATCGCATCACGATGCGGGTAGTTGTCAGACATTATGAAATCGTTCGAAGGCATTAGAGTGACACTGTACACCAATGAGGGCTGTCATCTGTGTGAACAGGCGGAGCAGATTCTCGACTATGTTGGGGTTGCCTTTCGCCCAGTCGACATCTCGAGCGATCTCGCTTTGTTGAAGCGCTATGGCGTTAGGATCCCAGTTGTGAGCGATGATGGTGGCCGAGAATTAGGCTGGCCCTTCGACAGCTTAGACTTCGAGCGGTGGTTGGACGAGATCGTTACATAGTTTACCTGATCAAGACGAACAGTCAGAGCGGCGCAAAGGGACGCTGCTTACGATATTGACCCCCCAAAATGCTTAATCCGAGGTCTAGATTCAAGCGAGATCCTTCGCAAATACTGAGTTAAATGAGAGCATGGTGGTGATTGGACCTTCGGTGTGTAGTCTTAGTCATGATCACGTATCTCATTATTATATTTATCGTAGCGGTGGCTATTGCACCCTTGGCGTCAGCGCTGCCGTCGCGGGCCCAACGTCGAGAGGCGCACTTGCGTAGCTATGCGAGCTCGCTCGGCTTAACCATCAAATTTGAGCCAGTGCCCGATGTCCCTGCGCGGTTTCGATTCGAACCGTCACCCCATTTAGTGGCTTATCGATTGCGAGACGCTAATGTCGAGAAAGACGCTCGAAAAGAGTTATTGCTTATAAACGTAGGAGGACAGTGGATCGACAGCTTCACTGAATCCGTGGTTCAACTATCGGGGCATGACGGTCCCACAGGTGCCGAGCTGGCGACAGTTAATCGGGGGGTTGCAACAGTTTTTTGGAACGAAAGAGGGGATGATGATGACGTCGACCGCTTGCATCAATTGCTGAAAGATTTATTGGCGTGTGAGCATTAATTGTCACCTTATTGTCATTTTATTCATCGCAAGTGCTTGACCAAGGACCTTGGTATTCCCTTACACTCCGCGAGCGGTCGCCGAGGCGTGGAGTGGCGATTACCGGTTTGAGGTGTATAAGGATCCATGGGTAAAGCGCTAGTTATTGTTGAATCGCCCGCCAAGGCGAAAACAATCAATAAATATTTAGGTAATGACTTTGTCGTTAAGTCGAGCGTTGGACACGTGCGCGACTTACCCACGGCCGGCAGCGCACCCGCATCAGATCCCAAGGAAAGAGCCGCTCAAGCTGCCATCACCCGAAAAATGGCGCCCGATGAAAAGGCTCGCTATCAAGCAGAAAAAAAACGCGAGCAATTAATTCGGCGCATGGGTGTGGATCCCAGTCGCGGCTGGAGCGCGCGCTACGAGGTGTTACCTGGCAAGGAAAAGGTCGTCGAAGAACTTCGCAAGCTGGCCAAAAATGCTGACACCATCTATCTCGCCACCGACTTGGACAGAGAAGGTGAGGCGATCGCCTGGCACCTGAAGGAGCTAATTGGCGGTGACGATGATCGCTATCAGCGAGTGGTGTTTAACGAAATCACTAAGAAAGCGATTCAGGATTCTTTTGCAAAGCCTACCGAGTTGGATAACAACAGGGTTTATGCGCAGCAGGCGCGTCGCTTTCTAGACCGAGTGGTTGGATTTGAGGTATCGCCCTTGCTGTGGGCGAAAATTGCCCGGGGACTCTCGGCAGGGCGTGTCCAGTCGGTTGCGGTGCGTTTAATTGTTGAACGGGAACGCGAAATTCGAGCGTTTATCCCGGAGGAGTTTTGGCAGGTCCACGCTGATCTGAGGACGGCCGATAATATTGAAGTGCGCTTCGAGGTTGTGCGCTTTGATGGCGCGCCGTTCAAGCCAAAAAATGAAGCAGAGGCCACAGCCGCTACACGTGTGCTCGAGTCCTCTAGTTTTAAGGTAAGCGATCTCGAATCTCGGAAGACAACCTCGAAGGCTCCCGCACCATTCATTACCTCGACATTGCAGCAAGCAGCAAGCACGCGGCTTGGTTTCAGTGTTAAGAAAACGATGACATTGGCCCAGCGTCTGTACGAGGCGGGACATATTACTTACATGCGAACCGACTCCACGAATTTGAGCAATGATTCGGTCACTGCCTGTCGGGATTACATCGAGTCAAATTTTCCGTCTCAATATCTACCTGAGACGCCAAATCGGTATGGGTCCCGCGAAGGCGCGCAAGAGGCTCACGAGGCGATCCGACCTTCTAATGTACAGTTGCGATCCGAGCAGTTGGCAGATGCAGAGCGCGACGCGCAGCGTCTTTATGAGCTGATATGGCGCCAATTTGTGGCTTGTCAAATGACACCGGCTCGATATCTCAGTACGACAGTTACAGCGTCGGCGTCGGGTTATGATGCGACGGCGCGGGGTCGGGTTGTGGAATTTGATGGATACACGCGAGTGCAGGCGCCCGCCGCGCGCAAAGGCGAAGATGCTATCTTGCCCAATTACCGGAAGGGCGACGCGCTGAGCCTGAGCGAGATTTTGCCAAGCCAACACTTTTCCAAGCCGCCAGCACGCTATGGTGAGGCGAGTTTGGTGCGGGAGCTTGAAAAGAAGGGCATAGGGCGCCCATCAACCTATGCGGCGATCATTTCCACCATCCAAGACCGCGGCTACGTGAAGTTGGATCAACGCCGTTTTTATGCCGAGAAGATGGGTGATATCGTCACGCAGCGACTGCAGGGGAGTTTTGAAGACCTGTTGGATTACGGTTTTACCGCATCGATGGAAGAAAGCCTCGATGAGATCGCTGATGGTGCTCGAGATTGGCGCGAAGTTCTCGATAGTTTTTATAACGACTTTCGACAAAAAGTACTGCAAGCTGATGCTGCTGATGGCTCTGGGATGCAGGCCAACCAGCCGACGCCCACCGGTATCGCATGCAAAGCCTGCGATCGGCCCATGCAGGTTCGTACGGCGAGTACGGGGGTTTTCCTAGGTTGTTCAGGGTACAACTTGTCGCCTAAAGAGCGGTGCAAAGCAACGGTTAACCTGGTGCCCGGTGATGAGGTGGTGTCTGCCGATGCCGATGACGAAGCCGAGTCGCGTCTACTGTTAAGCAAAGAACGCTGTCATTTGTGTAACGCTGCGATGGACAGTTATTTGATCGACGAGTCACAAAAACTGCATGTCTGCGGCAACAACCCCGACTGCGATGGTTATCGAGTGGAACACGGCGCGTTTAAGATCAAAGGCTACGATGGACCGGTTTTAGAATGCGACAAATGCGGCTCAGAGATGCAGCTCAAAACCGGTCGCTTCGGAAAGTATTTTGGCTGCACTGCAGAGGCCTGTAGTAACACCCGAAAACTGCTGCGCAACGGTGAGGCCGCGCCACCCAAGATGGATCCTGTGGTGATGTCCGAGTTAGCCTGTGACAAGGTTGAAGACTACTATGTATTGCGTGATGGTGCAGCGGGGTTATTTCTGGCCGCTAGTCAGTTCCCCAAGCATCGAGAGACTCGAGCACCATTTGTGGATGAATTGCTGCCGCACAAGAGCGAGATCGATCCCAAGTACAAGTTTTTGTTTGATGCACCGACGGTTGATGATGCGGGGAACCGAGCCCAAGTTAGATTCAGTCGAAAGACCAAAGAACAGTACGTGATGACTGAGCGCGATGGTAAAGCGACGGGTTGGAAGGCGTTTTATCAAAGCGGGAAATGGGTCAGCGAGGGCTCAGGCAAAGTAAGCAAAAAGCGCAAGCCCGCGGCTAAGAAAAAGCCTACCCGCGCCAAAGCCAAAGCCAAAGTCTAGTCCTAGGGTTGTCTGCGCATGAGCCAAGCCCAGGCGTTTGCAAATCATTCGATGTACATGGCATCGATCTTGATCGAAAGCTGGGCTCAGTCGGAGCTTGCGGCTAAGTCACCGGTGAATGCCCTAAATGCGGCATTTGCCCCGGCAGTGAAGCTCCACCTGCTCGATGCTTATGGTTGGTTTTTAATAGCCCTGCGCCGAGAAAGTCAGTTGCCGAGTAAACCGCCTCACAACACACAGGCACTAACTGCGCTTCCAGCCGGTATCGAGCAGCCTCCCGAGGTTAAGGAGCTTCAATTGCTCGAGCAAAGTGGTTGGTTAAAAGCGTTAACTTCACCCATTCCATTGGGGATGCCCGCGCGCCAGGCGAGTAACATTCTAGTCTCTGAGGGTTCCTACCCTGATCTAGCTAAAGTGACAGAGTGGCGCGATGCCTTGGAATCACTGCTGCAGCGACAGTCGGATGCGATTGAAGAATCGTGATTTGCGCGAGCAGTTTTAGAAGTTGGCAAAACCCGATTTATAGTGTTACTGTCAGCCCGAACATACGATATGTAGTGAGGTATGCCCTGTGACCACTTCCCTGTTAGAAATTGTAGACCTCGGTGATGGCGAAATTGTTCTCCAGCGTGCAGACGACGAGTCTGAGCCCTTAGTGAGTATTCAATTTTCAGAGGAAACAAGCGCATACCTGATGGACCACAACCTTGAGGTCGCGAAGGCAATGATTCAGGCGGGCATTCAGGCCGCTGCAAAGATGGCCGAGATGTCAGGCGTGGAAATTGAGACCTCTAATTCCAGCGAGCCACCGACTCCTAGGACCGTACACTAATCTGATCAGCGTCGGATAACACCGACGCTGATACCCTCAATCGATACTGATTGCTCTGCCAGGTTAACTTCTATCGGTGCATAATCTGGATTCTCTGCAACCAGGGACACGTGAGACGAACTTGTACGGTGCCATCGCTTCACTGTCACCTCATCTTCGATCTTAACCACAGCGATTTGTCCCTCTCTGATGTCACAGGTGCTGTGCACGGCGAGCAGATCACCATCAAAAATACCGGCATTGATCATGCTGTCGCCTTTCACCTCTAGAAGATAATGCGCCGGCGGCGAGAAAAAACTCGGCGAAAGATCGCAGTAGTTGTCTACATGCTCCTGCGCGAGGATGGGCGCTCCGGCCGCCACTCGACCTACAATGGGTAAGCCAGTTTGTTCGGTCAGCCGGATACCTCGTGAGGTACTTGCTACGAGCTCGATGACTCCCTTTTTGGCGAGAGCTTTCAGGTGCTCTTCAGCGGCATTCGCTGACTTGAAGCCAAGTGTCCGAGCGATATCTGCGCGAGTGGGGGGCATGCCGGTTTCGTCGAGACTACCGCGAATAACGTCCAGTACCTGCTGCTGTCGCGCTGTTAGTTTACTCATAGCTATCGCCTAGTTAGATGGAGAGTACTGATGATATATCCAGTGTTTTTTTTTGTACAGTAGTGGCTTGATTGCTGATCATCGGTTAGCGTTACGCCATCTTGTATTTGAAACGTAGCCCGCCTTATGGAAACCCTGATATCCACTTTGACTCCTTTGGCCGAACAGATTGGATTGCCTGTGTCTGTCGTTGGACTCGCGGCCTTATTGCTTTGCGGTGTCGTCGCGCACTGGCTAATCAGACGATCTGTTGCCAAATTGGGTGTGTTTGCAGATACGACTGATGCTCGTTGGGACGACGTCCTGTACTACTCGATCTCGCCACCTGCCGAATACGCGATGTGGGTCTGCCTGATCTATTTATCGCTCGGTTTGTTTGAGGGTGCTGAATCGCTGCGAGCCAATTTGCTTCAGGTGGGGGATACCGCCGCCATACTACTCATTGGGTGGTTGCTACATCGTCTGTCATCTGGGATAGAGCAGGAATTGTTAGCTGAGCACCGTGGGCCCCGAGACTCTGACGATCGTGCAACCATCAATTCTGTGGCAAGACTAGCGAGAATTACGGTTTGGGTGCTCGCGCTGTTGATGGTCTTACAGTCGGTAGGTGTATCGGTGTCGGGGCTTTTGGCGTTCGGTGGGATCGGTGGCATCGCCGTTGGTTTCGCGGCGAAGGATTTACTCGCTAATTTCCTGGGCGGGCTCAGTATTTATCTGGACCGGCCATTTGCGGTGGGCGATTGGATTCGATCTCCCGACCGAAGTATCGAAGGCACGGTAGAGGAAATCGGTCTGCGGGTCACACGTATTCGAACCTTCGATCAGCGTCCACTCTACGTACCTAATTCCACCTTCTCGAGTGTGGCTTTGGAAAATCCATCGCGGATGACCAACCGCCGCATATACGAGACTATTGGAATCCGCTACTCAGACGCGGATCGAATGTCAGACATTGTCATAGCGGTCAGGGCTATGTTGCTTGAACATGAGGATATCGCGCAGGATCGAACACTGATCGTGAACTTTAACCACATGGGAGCCTCAGCCCTGGAGTTTTTCGTCTACGCCTTCACCAAAACCACAAACTGGGTGGAGTATCACGGGATCAAAGAAGATGTCCTGTTGAAGATTTTGGCGATTGTCGAGAGGCATGAGGCAGAGGTAGCGTTCCCAACACAGACAATCTTTCATCAAACCATTGAGGACCAGGCACCTACACAGCCAGACAATGGCTAGTCTGATTATGGGGTCTTCGGCGGCAAGTCAGAATTGAGCGCGCTTTCTGCGCCTGACGCTTGATTGACGGTTGGGGGGGCCGTCAATGCGCGCGTCAGAGTATCAATTTCACGCTTAAGTTTTTCGCGCTCCCCCATCTCATATAGTTCGCCCCAAGTCACCTCGCGCCAGACACCGATAACTTGCAGAGCAGGGTGGTCGATGTATCGGATATAGCCTTCTCGCAAAGGGCGAGACTGTCTGAGGGCGATACTGTGCCGCCATCCCCAGTTGATAGGTTGGTTGTCGAAGGCAGCGATTGATTCATCTGCTGGTTCAGCCTTAGCCTGTGTGCTCAAACCCGTCGACATATCAACAAAGGTGGCCTCGTCGGGTGGCGCGGGCTTGCTGAGTTCATCAGGGGCTTCGACAATTGTCAGTCGCGTCTCGGGCTCGGGCGGTGGGGCGGCATTGAAATTTTCTGGCATGTAAGCCCCGTTTGTATTGAGCCATAAATTGGTGCTGAGCTCAGGGGTTTCCTTAATATCAATCCTCAGCGTGCCCTGTAATTCTGGCCAATCAGTGGTGCCCAGCCATGTATCCACAATAAGTGGCTGTGGCTCGGCGTCGTTTGGCTGTACCCAAGCGGCAGAGAAAGCCGGCGTCTTAGACGTTGCTTTTTTGAGCGACTCGAGTCCTTGTGTAAGCATCTCGAGAGAGAGCTCTTCGAAGGCTGTCGGAAGCGCTGGTGGGGCTGTCGCCAGACTGCTATCGCTATCTTCTTCAACAGTATCGAGCTGGTCTGTGACCTCTGGAAGCGTGTCCAACCAATCGATAGAGGGGCTTTGCAAGTCGTCCTCAAGACCACCGCCCACTCGAAAACCCGGCAGCTCGAAAATATCCTCAGGCATCGGCTGTCCGCTCTCAGGATCTCTGGTGCCTACCAAGTCAGGATCGGTTAGCTCACTGGGCAATGACCCTTCTCGAGCCCCCGCAGCTTCACCGTCGGCACCTACGGGTAAGTTCACGCCGCCGGCAACGTCGTCGCTTGTCGGTGTTGCGCCATCACCTATGGTGTCAGCCATCAACTCATCCATTGCTACCAACTCATCGGTCTGCGGATCAGTCAGCAATTGCTCCATGGGAACAGCGGTGTCTGCCGGTGCTTCCTCAGTGTCGTCGGTTACTGTCTTAGGGTTGCTTATCTCAGGGCTTGCAGTGTCGCTTGGCGCCGATAGATCATTGGCATCCAGTACTTCTTGAAGCAAGCTGAGAGAGGTTATCGCCCGGCTTTGGTTGCCGGACCTATCCGGTTCAAATTCATCTCTCAGCGCAGCGACGTCATCCATGTCAACAATCGCTGAATCTGAGGCTTCAACGGCATCGTTTTCTGATAGCAAGTCTGCTTCAGTACTAGGGGCGAGAGGCTCTGGCTCAACAACGGTAATGCTGCCATTGGGATGCACAATTAACTCAGCGGTGGGGTACTCGTCGAGTAAGCCCGCGGTCTCGTCAAACTCAGTCAGCCAGCGGCTGTTGTTGTCGTAATTCAGTGTCGGGGCGACAGGCCACGCCTCCGACTTAAGGGTTTCTTCGTCCGTGTCTACAAACACAGCTACTTCGAATCGCAGCCAGCCAGAGGGCTCGTCGAGATTAGCGCCGATGGATGCACGCTGCGGTTGTGAGCTTGCGCACTGCGCGCCAACTAGAGCTAGCGCGACAACGGACCGAATCGTTAGCTGGCGCATGCGCTTTCCCATTCTCCCAAGAGATGCTCAACGTATTGTTTTCGAGCAAAGACGTCATCCATCTCTTTAGTAAACCTCAAGGTATCTGAATCTGCCAGTTTAAATACCTTTGGTTCTCGCTGAAGCAATCCGATCAGTGCTGTCACCGGAACCGGTGTAGAGGGATCAAACTTGACCTTACCACCACTCTGTCCAACGTCGATATCGACGATGCCAAGAGTCCGCGCACGGACTCGAAGCTGCGCTTGCTCAAACAGTAGCTTTACCGGGTCTGGTAGCAAGCCGAACCGATCGATCATCTCGACCTGTATATCTTTAATTGCCTCCGCGTCTTCGGCTTTGGCTATTCGCTTGTAAAGCACCAGCCGCGTTGAAATATTGGGAAGATAATCATCGGGAATCAGAGCCGAGCCATGGAGCTTTATTTCGGTGCCTGCATCTAGCGGGGCATCAGCATCCGGGATCTCACCTTTTCGCAGGGCTTCAACTGCGCGATTGAGCATTTCAAGATACAGCCCAAAGCCGACCTGTTCGATCTGCCCCGACTGCTCGTCACCCAACAGTTCTCCGGCACCACGGATCTCCATGTCCTGAGAGGCGAGCGCGAAGCCGGCGCCTAGGGCACCCGCGGCCTCGATGGCCTCCAGTCGCTTTTCCGCATCGGCTGTGAGTGCCGACCTCGGTGGGGTAGTGAGGTAGGCGTAGGCCTGATGATGCGACCGACCCACCCGGCCTCGCAACTGATGGAGTTGAGCTAGTCCAAATTTATCGGCGCGATCAATGATGATGGTGTTGGCATTAGGAATGTCGATGCCGGTCTCAATGATAGTTGAGCAGACCAAAACATGGTGGCGCTGATGGTAAAAATCGGACATGACTCGTTCGAGTTCCTGCTCGCGCAACTGTCCGTGTGCCACACCAAAACTTAACTCGGGCAACATCTCGCTTAGTTTGCGCTGGGTCTCCTTGATGGTTCGGACTTCATTATGCAGGTAATAGACCTGACCACCTCGCAGAGTTTCCCTGAGAATCGCCTCTTTCACTAAGCCTGCGTTGTACTCTTTGACAAACGTCTTGATGCTCAGTCGTCGCGCAGGAGGGGTGGCAATGATCGATAAATCGCGAAGGCCACCCAATGACATGTTGAGCGTTCGAGGGATGGGCGTCGCTGTCATCGTCAGTATGTCGACCTCAGAGCGGAGCGCTTTAATCGCTTCTTTTTGCTTAACGCCAAACCGGTGCTCTTCATCGATGATCAAAAGCCCCAGGTCCCGAAATTCAAAGTCGGTCTGCAGCAATTTGTGGGTTCCAACGAGGATGTCGATTTCGCCTTTTTCCAGACGCCGGCTAATCGCTTTGACATCCGCCGCTGTTTTGAACCGCGATACTACCTCTACGGTCACTGGCCAGTCGGCAAAGCGGTCTACAAAGTTATTGAAATGTTGCTGGGCGAGCAGAGTGGTCGGCACTAACACCGCGACTTGTTTCTGATTTTGCGTGGCGATGAACGCTGCACGCATCGCCACCTCGGTCTTGCCGAAGCCGACATCGCCGCACACCAAACGGTCCATGACACGTTCAGCGCACATATCATTTTTGACGGCCTCGATAGCCAAAGTTTGGTCTGGGGTTTCTTCAAATGGGAAACTATCGCAGAACCGCTGCCACTGCTCTTCATCGACGCCGTGTTGATAACCGGTTTTAGCGGCTCGTTTGGCATAGACCTCGAGCAATTGTGCGGCAACATCGGAGGCTTTCTTGGAGGCCCTTTGGCGCGCTTTTGACCACTGCTCGCTACCCAATCGATGTAACGGTGCCGAGTCGGGATCACCGCCAGAGTAGCGGCTGATCAAATGGAGCGAACCCACAGGGACATACAGTTTATCATTGGCGGCGTATTCGAGATGCAGAAACTCAGCCTCACTACCATCGATAACCAGTGTTTCGAGCCCAATGTATCGCCCGACCCCATGCTCTAAATGAACGACTGGATAGCCAGGGCGAAGCTCGGTCAAATCTCTGATAATGGCTTGAGCATCGGTCTCTTCGGTTTTTCGCCGGCGTCGCTTTTGGGACACCCGTTGCTCAAATAACTGGTCTTCAGTGATGACGGCCACTTGATTGGGGCTGACATACATCATGCGAACGAGGTTGCTGACAATGACGCCAAATGGTTCGTCGCTATTGAGGAACTCATCGAAGCAACTGAATACGGGTGTGGGGATATTTGCTTTGGCGAGCGACTCGAGAATGATCTCGCGTCGACCTGCTGTTTCGACACTCAGTAGGAGCCGATCATCATGAGCGCGGAACAGTGCTTGTAAGCGATCAACACCACGTAACTCACCGTCGTAGTGTGGGCGGATGACGTCAGGTATTTCACTGTCGACCCGGAGGTTTACCGGAGCGTCTGACTCAGCTTTTAGCTCCAACACGGAATACTGACCGAGTTGTTGGTAGAGATCTTCGGTGGGAACAAACAGGGTGGCAGGGGGCAGCAACGGTCTGCGTGGATCGATACCGTAGTTGTCGTAGCGATCAATTACTTCGGTCCAAAATCGATTGGCAGCCTCGTAGTGCATCCCGACGGTCACCAGCGGTACGCTTTCGGGGAGATTGTCAAAAAGAGTCTGTGTTTCACCAAAAAACAGTGGCAGATAATACTCAGCGCCTGACGGAACCCGGCCAGCCGACACTTCGTTGAACACACTGGCTTGTTCAGGATCACCGTCAAAGGTTCGGTACCAATTGAGCTTGAACAGCTCGATGCCAGCTCGATCCATGGGGAACTCGCGGGCAGGCAAAACGTTGATGGTTGGGAGCCTCGCCACGGTTCGCTGGGACTCAGGATCGAAACTCCGCATTGATTCGATTTCATCATCGAACACGTCGACACGAAGCGGTAGATCGCTTCCCATGGGGTAGAGGTCAATCAGCGACCCTCTCGTCGCGTATTCTCCGTGCTCCATCACGGTATCCACGGCTCGATAGCCACTCAACGACAGGTTAGTCACTAGTTGTCGAGTGTTTAGGGGCTGCCCCTCGGTTAGGGTCAACACATTGCTCGCCACGTAGTGCTGTGGCGGAGTGCGATGCATCAAAGTTGTCATCGGGATGATGACAATCCCTCGCTCTAGCGTTGGGAGGCGTGACAGCGCGGTGAGCCGCTCAGAGATAATGTCCTCGTGAGGTGAGAAATGGTCGTAGGGCAGGGTTTCCCAATCGGGAACCACCAGCACCTCGAGTGTTTTATCGGCATAGAACGGTATTTCTGATTCCAATGTTCGGGCGGCAGATGTTGTAGCGGTAATAACGACTATTAATGGAATTTCTTTCGCTAGCTCAGCTAACAATAGCGACTCGCGGCCGCCCATCAGCGGACCGACGGCCGATCGCTTACCTGCGCCGTTTGGCCAAGGAAGTTGTGTGAGGATGTCGTGATGTAAAGTCATGCGGCTCTCGCGGTGAACACGGATTTTACGCCGCAGTGCCAACGACTACCACTATTGAGCCATTGCTGTACAAGATCTGTCGGCGCGATAATACACAAACACTCAAAACTCAAGCTCCAAAGAGAGCGCATTTGTAGGACCACACTCGCCATGACCGAGCAACGAAAACGTAAACGACCCGACGACTACTTTACCGATTGGAAGGAGCGAGAAGCCCTCGCCGAAGCCATGATACCGATGGTTGGCAAGCTGGCGCGGGAGCGGAACCTTAAGTGTTATATCTACGGCAAATCACTCGTCAATTTATCAGTGCTGGATATTATGAAGACCCACCGTTGGGTTCGGCAGGTCGAGAACAACGAACTATCGGAGTTTGAGACCTTTCGAGTGCTTCAGGCGATGGAAAACTTGGAGTTAGGCGCTTCGCACATCGACATTGGCCGTCTATCGGTGGCGTATTTCGATGACGACGCTGGGAATGGTCGTGATCTCGGGGACTTCGTTGAGTCCGAGCTTGATCACCTGATCGACGCCGAGTACACAAAGCCGGAGCCTCGCGATGTCGTTCTATTCGGCTTTGGGCGAATTGGTCGTTTGATGGCCCGCATTTTGGTAGCGAAGACCGATGGCGGAGACAACTTGCGTCTCAAGGCGGTGGTCGTGCGTCGAGGTAAAGCTGAGGATGACCTGACCAAGCGCGCGAGCTTATTGCGTCGAGATTCGGTGCACGGTGCCTTCGATGGCACGATCCGGGTCGATGAAGAGCGCCAATCCTTCGTAGCTAACGGTAATGAAATAAAGGTTATTTACGCGGACGCACCCGAGGACGTTGATTACGAGGTATATGGTATTCACGACTGCCTGGTGATCGATAATACGGGCGTCTGGCGAGACAAGGATGGACTGTCGCGTCACCTCAAGGCCAATGGGGTCAGTAAGGTCATTCTGACCGCACCCGGCAAGGGCGATATCAAGAATATAGTCGCCGGCATCAATCATCACGAAATCTCGGCCGATGACCGGATTCTTTCTGCGGCATCCTGTACAACCAATGCCATCGTACCGCCGCTTAAAGCACTCAACGACGAATACGCCATTCAGGTAGGTCACGTCGAAACAGTGCACGCGTTTACCAACGACCAAAACCTGATTGATAACTATCACAAGGCTGATCGTCGCGGCCGCAGTGCGCCATTGAATTTGGTCATTACCGAGACCGGCGCCGCGAAAGCCGTGGCGAAGGTATTACCAGAGCTAGAGGGTAAGCTGACGGGTAACGCTATCCGTGTTCCCACGCCCAATGTCTCAATGGCCATTTTAAACGTCACGCTCGGACGAGAAACGACCAAGGAAGAGCTCAACGAGTTCATGCGTCAAGCGGCGCTGCATTCTGCGTTCAAAAAACAGATCGACTACTCGAATTCGCCTGAGGTCGTATCCACCGATTTTGTCGGCTCACGAGCTGCTTGTGTGTTCGATGCGCAAGCAACAATCGTCAATGGTAAGAGTGCGGTTATCTATCTCTGGTATGACAACGAATACGGTTATAGCTGTCAGGTTTATCGCGTGCTCGAGAAGATGGCTGGGATCCGGTTTCCCACCTATCCTGAAAGCGATACGGGCGGTTTTTAATCAAGAGATTTGTGGTATCTCGGCCACGGCTTCGCTAAACTGCGGGCGCCGGAAAAAACCTAAGTTAGAGCTACTTTAGTAGCCGCCGGCATAGCTAAGTTCACTTCGCTGGGGGAGTTGCATCATCGCAGCAGACTTTGTCTGCCTCACTTCAGTGCAAGCTGATCTTTGGACGGCAGGCGCCTTCGTGCGCGGCAGTTGGGCAGGAAACTGATAGGTATGAGCATGATAAAAATACGCCGCGGGCTCGATATCCCATTGGCAGGTGTGCCAGATCAAACAATATCTGATACCAAGTCGACCCGGCACGTAGCGCTCGTCGGGGCCGATTATGTGGGAATGAAGCCCACCATGCTGGTCGCCGAGGGCGATACAGTAAAGCGCGGACAAATTTTATTCACCGACAAAAAGTGCGAAGGCGTGACCTACACGGCACCGGCAGCTGGGAAGGTTGTGGCTATCAACCGTGGTGCACGACGAGTTTTCCAGTCCCTCGTGATTGAGGTTGATGAATCAGCTGGTGATGTGTCATGGCCGGACGCCACTGCCGCTGATATCGCGGCGATGACAGCATCGGACGTAAAACAGCGCTTGTTGGACAGTGGTCAATGGACGGCATTGCGGGCTCGACCTTTCAACAGGGTGGCGGATCCAGCGACAAGCCCCAGCGGCTTATTTATTACAGCGATCGATACGCGACCTCATGCACCGAATCCTGCGATTGCTATCGGGGGACAGCCCGAAGCGTTTCAAGTAGGGCAGCAAGTGCTGACGCAACTCGTGGAGTGTCCAGTGTATGTCTGCACTGCGCCTGGCGCTGATATTCCGATCTTAGAGCACCCACAGATTAGCAATGAGAGTTTTGCAGGACCGCACCCCGCGGGGCTGCCGGGTACCCACGTTCATTTTTTGATGGGCGCATCTTTATCTCGTCTTGCTTGGACGATCGACTATCAAGAGGTCATCGCTATCGGTCGATTATTCCTAGATGGACACCTGTACAGTGATCGGGTGGTCTCCATTTCGGGTCCGGCAGTCGCGACTCCAATGGTGGTCGCTACGCGATCCGGTGCAGATCTACAGGAACTGACAGCCGGTAATCTCGAGGCAGGCGATAATCGAATGATTAGTGGGTCCGTTTTGGGCGGTCGGGGCGTGCACTCGCACTCAGCCTATTTGGGCAAGTACCACAACCAGGTGTCAGTACTGCCCGAAGGCCGAGATCGTGTATTTATGGGATGGCTGGCTCCCGGCACCAAAAAGCACTCGGCGATGGGTGTTTTCCTAAGCAGTATTTTTGGCGCGAAACCCCTAGCAATGACAACCAATACGAATGGGTCGGAACGCGCGATGGTGCCGGTAGGGGCCTACGAGCGTGTGATGCCCTTGGACATTCTCCCGACTCAACTGTTGAGAGCCTTGCTGGTCGGCGACACGGAGACCGCGCAGGCATTGGGTTGTTTAGAGCTCGATGAAGAAGATTTGGCACTCTGTACCTATGTGTGCCCCGGCAAATACGAATACGGACCCGTGCTGAAGGATAATCTTGCGCGGATCGAAAAGGAGGGCTGATCAATGGGATTGCGAAGTACACTGGACAACCTTGAGCCTCACTTCAAGCCCGGTGGGCGCTATGAGTCGTGGTACGCACTTTACGAAGCTGTGGATACGATTTTCTACAGCCCATCGAGCGTTACCAAAGCATCGAGCCATGTGCGAGACGGCATTGATCTAAAGCGAATCATGATTACGGTTTGGTTTTGCACCTTTCCGGCGATGTTCTACGGCATGTATAACATCGGCTTTCATGCCAACGAAATTATCGCTGCTGATGGCAGTTACGCCTTAGAGGGCTGGCGAGGTTCAATTCTGGCGGCGCTTGGTGGCAGCGATCCCAGCAGTCTGTGGGATAACTTCTTGTACGGCGCAGTGCACTTTCTCCCGCTATACGCCATCACCTTCATGGTCGGTGGTTTCTGGGAAGTCCTATTTGCGATGAAGCGAGGACATGAGATTAACGAAGGCTTTTTTGTTACCTCGATTCTGTTCACGCTGACATTGCCGCCTGATTTGCCGCTGTGGCAGGCTGCCATGGGCATCACCTTCGGTATTGTAGTTGCGAAAGAGGTGTTTGGTGGCACTGGTAAGAACTTCTTAAACCCAGCGCTTACCGGACGTGCGTTCTTGTATTTCGCATACCCGGCACAGCTGTCGGGTGACTCAGTTTGGGTGGCTGTCGATGGCTGGTCGAGCGCCACTGCACTCAGTGTGGTTGCTCAAGACGGAATGGCCGGACTCACCACTGCCTACACGTGGTGGGATGCGTTCACTGGCGCCATGCCTGGATCGATCGGGGAAACCTCGACACTCGCTATTATGATCGGTGGTGGTGTGCTCTTGCTACAAGGGATTGCATCCTGGCGAGTCGTTCTCGGCTGTTTCCTGGGCATGATCGCGTTTTCCACACTTTTGAACGTTATCGGGTCGGATACCAACCCTATGTTTGCAATGCCCTGGTACTGGCATATGGTGATCGGCAGCTTTGCCTTTGGAGCTTTCTTTATGGCGACTGACCCTGTGTCCTCGGCAATGACCGACGGTGGACGCCTGGCTTACGGGGCGCTGATCGGTGTGATGTGTGTGTTGATTCGCGTGGTAAACCCGGCTTTCCCCGAGGGCATGATGCTTGCGATCATTTTCGCGAATCTGTTTGCTCCGCTATTCGATAATTTTATGGTCCAGTCCAACATCAAAAGGAGACTCGCGCGTGTCAGCTAATAAAGAGTCCTTAAAAAGTGTTTTAACGGTAGCGCTGGGGCTGTGTATTGTTTGCTCGGTAATCGTGTCGAGTGCGGCAGTCGTGCTAAAGCCCCAGCAAGAGGCAAACAAAGCGCGTGATCTGAAGCGCAATATCTTGATGGCGGGCGGTCTATACGATCCTGAACTCACGGTGGAAGAGCAGTTTGAGAGTATTGAAGCGAGACTGGTCGATCTGGATTCTGGTCGTTTTGTTGAGGGTGACGTTGACGCTTTCGACCAGCGTAAGGCTTCGAAAGATCCGTCGCAGTCCCGTGCACTCACCGGTGATGAAGACCCAGCAAAGATCCTGCGCCGTGAGGATCGGGCGGTGGTGTATCTGGTGAATTCAGAGGCGGGTGATCTCAATCGAATTATTCTTCCGGTCCGCGGCTACGGCCTGTGGTCAACCTTGTATGGGTTTGTTGCCCTTGAAGCAGATGCTAATACTATCGTGGGTCTTGGGTTTTATGAGCATGGTGAAACGCCTGGGCTTGGTGGTGAAGTTGACAATCCGAGCTGGAAGCAGAAGTGGTCTGGCAAGCTGGCTTATCGAGATGGTGAGGTGGCGATCGAAGTTCTTAAAGGTGCGGTTAATCCGGCGAGCAGCGACGCCGCCTGGCAGGTAGACGGTTTATCTGGTGCAACCTTAACAACCAATGGGGTGGAGAATCTCGTCCAGTATTGGCTGGGCAACGACGGGTTCGCGCCTTTACTCGACAATATCCGCGGAGGACGAGCCTAATGAGTGTTCGCGAGACGCTGTTTTCACCCATTATTCAAAACAACCCGATTGCGTTACAGATACTCGGTATTTGCTCAGCCTTGGCCGTCACATCGTCGCTGCAGGTGAGCCTTGTAATGTCGATAGCGCTCACGGCAGTTTGCGCGTTTTCGAGCTTTTTCATATCGATCATTCGCTCAGCGATCCCGTCTAGTATTCGAATCATCGTACAGATGACCATTATCGCCTCGTTGGTAATTGTTGTGGACCAAATACTCAAGGCAGTGGCTTACGATATTTCTAAGCAGTTGTCGGTGTTTGTTGGTCTGATCATCACGAACTGCATCGTTATGGGCCGCGCAGAAGCGTTTGCGATGAAGAACCCACCTATACCAAGCTTCTTAGATGGACTCGGCAATGGCTTGGGCTATTCTTTTGTGCTCATCGTGGTTGGGGTTGTGCGAGAGTTATTTGGGGCAGGCTCCCTCATGGGTATCGAGATTCTGCCCTTAGTCACTGAGGGAGGGTGGTACAACCCGAACGGCTTATTGTTGTTGCCACCTAGTGCATTCTTTTTGATTGGTTTCCTTATCTGGGGAATCCGAGCCGTTCAGAAAGAGCAGGTCGAAGAGGCTGAGTTCAAGATCGCCAAGCATACGAGCACGGAGGAGGCTGCCTAATGGAGCACTATCTCGGCTTATTCATTCGTGCCGTGTTTATCGAAAACATGGCGCTCGCTTTCTTTCTTGGTATGTGTACGTTTCTCGCTGTTTCGAAAAAGATCTCAGCGGCTTTTGGTTTAGGCATCGCGGTTATTGTGGTGCTGACCATTACGGTGCCGGTCAACAATTTGATTTACCAAAATCTCCTCGCCGATGGAGCGCTTGCTTGGGCTGGCTACCCCAATCTGAACCTTAGTTTTTTGGGATTACTTAGCTATATCGGTGTCATCGCCGCCTTGGTGCAAATTCTGGAGATGTTCCTCGACAAATACGTCCCAGCGCTTTATGCGGCACTGGGCGTATTTCTGCCATTGATCACCGTGAACTGCGCCATATTAGGAGCATCATTGTTCATGGTCGAACGCAGCTACAACTTCGGCGAAAGTGTGGTGTTTGGTTTTGGCTCTGGTGTCGGTTGGGCACTGGCGATTGTTGCCCTAGCCGGTATCCGAGAAAAACTGAAGTACAGCGATGTCCCGGATGGCTTGCAGGGGCTTGGTATAACCTTTATCACTGTGGGGTTGATGTCGCTGGGCTTTATGTCCTTTGGCGGCATCGAAATCTAAGCAGGGTTAGGCGAGGAGACAGTTGTGACGACAACGATTTTATTTGGGGTAGGGATGTTTACGGCGGTAGTCGTAGCGCTAGTCATGGTGATTCTTGCGGCTCGAAGCCGGTTGGTCGCCAGTGGCAACATCAATATCGAAATTAACGGTGAAAAAACTATTCAGGTCCCCGCGGGCGGAAAGCTCCTGCAGACCCTTGCAGACGCTGATTTGTTTCTTGCGAGCGCCTGCGGTGGCGGCGGCACCTGTGCTCAGTGCAAGTGCATTGTGTCTGAGGGCGGCGGTACCTTGCTTCCCACCGAGGAAAGCCATTTCACACGTCGCGAGGCTAACGATGGTTGGCGCCTATCTTGCCAGACACCGGTCAAGCAAGATCTTAGAATCGAAATACCTGAAGAAGTATTCGGTGTTAAGCAGTGGGAGTGCACCGTTGCTTCGAATGATAATGTCGCGACCTTCATCAAAGAGCTGGTTTTGGATCTCCCTGAGGGCGAAACGTGCGACTTTCGCGCCGGCGGCTACGTGCAACTAGAGTGCCCTCCGCATGCGGTCAAGTTCTCTGATTTTGATATCGGTGATGAGTACCGTGGCGATTGGGAGCACTTTGGATTCTTCAAGCTCGAGTCGTCAGCGCCTGATACCACGATTCGCGCATATTCGATGGCGAATTATCCCGAAGAAAAGGGTGTGGTTAAGTTCAATATCCGCGTTGCTACGCCGCCACCAAGGACTGAGGGCTTGCCGCCCGGGATTATGTCTAGCTGGGTTTTTAACCTGAAGCCGGGTGACAAGGTTAACGTCTACGGGCCTTTTGGTGAGTTCTTCGCGAAGGAAACCGATGCGGAAATGGTATTTATAGGGGGTGGTGCGGGTATGGCACCCATGCGTTCACATTTATTTGACCAGCTCCGTCGGATTAAAACCGACCGGAAAATTTCCTTCTGGTACGGCGCTAGATCGCTCCGAGAGATGTTCTACGTCGAGGATTACGACACACTGGCGGCTGAAAACGACAACTTCGATTGGCACGTTGCTTTGTCAGATCCGCAGCCAGAAGACAACTGGGATGGTCTAACGGGGTTCATTCACAACGTCCTGTTTGAGCAGTACTTGAAGGACCATCCAGCACCCGAAGATTGTGAGTACTACATGTGTGGGCCGCCCATGATGAACAAGGCGTGCATCGATATGCTGCTTGATCTTGGCGTCGAACGCGAGAATATCTTCCTCGATGACTTCGGTGGGTAACTACTCTCTTGCGTCATTTAAGAGGCCAGCCATTGCGCTGGCCTTTTGCTTTTTGTTGTCTGCCTGTGGTGCCGGCACACAGGATGCGTCAATCAAGCTCGATGGCCCTGTGTTTGGTACTCGTTGGAATCTTACGTATCTTGATAACCCTGAAAGCCCTGTTGCCAGCTCCACGGTGGAGGCAGCGGTGCTCGAGGCCTTTGCCGTCGTGAATGACAGTATGAATCACTACGATCCGAGCTCGATTCTTAGTGAGTTCAATCGCCTCGAGGCCATGCAGCTAATCGAGGTTGACTGGGATTTCACCTACGTTTTGGAGTCGGCGATCGATATTTCCATACGATCAGCGGGCGCCTACGATCCAACCGTGTCACCGGCAGTCAACTTATGGGGATTTGGGCCTGGGGGGCCATCGGCCGCGCCCAGTGTGTCAGAGCTTGAGTCTGCGGCAACTGTGGTGGGCATCAATCGCCTTGCTTGGGATCCCACAACGCGTTCCTTGATGAAGCGTACCGATGGCGTTCGCTTGGATTTTTCATCGATCGCGAAGGGCTATGCGGTAGATCTCGCTGCCGACGCCCTTGATGAGTTAGGTATCGATAATTTCATGTTGGAGGTGGGTGGAGAGATTCAGGTGCGAGGTCAGAGCCCCCGGGACGCTGATTGGCGTCTTGCCATTGAGCAGCCCGATGCCACCGGTGGACGTCAGATGATCGACGCTGTCGTACTGACGAATATGGGTGTCGCTACCTCGGGTGATTACCGAAATTATTTTATGCAGGATGGCGTACGATATTCGCATCTTATCGATCCGCGAACTGTCAGGCCTATAGAGCACGACTTGGTGTCGGTAACGGTCATCCATCCCTCGACTATGGTTGCTGACGCCTGGGCAACCGCTTTAATGATTGCCGGTACCGCCGAGGCAAAAGCGCTCGCTGAGATCAATAATTTAGGGGTTTTCATGGTGTCCCGACAGGGTGATGACTTGATAACCTACGCCAACGACGCAATGGCATCAGTGTTGATTAGCCAGCAGCCAGATAACTAGTAGAGGTAGCCGTATGGCGGTATTCATTATCAGCTTTATCTTTTTCGCCATCGTGATGGCAGCAATGGCTGTTGGTGTGTTGAATGGGCGTGAGCCTATCAAGGGTTCCTGCGGTGGTATCGGTGCGCTGGGCATCGATCAATCCTGTGAAATTTGTGGTGGCGACGCTACACGCTGTGAGACAGAAACGCGGGACGGTCAGTCCGGCGTCGTGACCTTTGATCCCTCAGAGCGCTGATGCAGACGAAACTTGCCATTGAGGTGGCGCTGCGACTGACGTTTAGCCGTCATCAGCAACGTTTTACTCGGTGGGTGGCGATCTTTGCCACGGTAGGGCTCGCTCTGGGTGTAGCGAGTTTAATTACTGTCATGTCGGTCATGAATGGACTGGCGAGTGAACTGAGAGGTCGCCTCCTATCGGTCATCCCCCACGCAGAAATTACAGCAGTCGACGAGTCGCAAACTCCTGACTTGCTCAATCTGACGTCTTTCAAGGCAATAGAAGAGATCACAGACGCTCATTACTTTTTACGAAGTTCCGTCATGATTCGAGGGGTATTTGCGAATCGGGGCGCTGTCCTAACTGGTGTCCCTGTTACGAAAGAAGGCTATCGAGGTCCTCGGGTCAATGTTGTTTCAGGTGGTTTGACGAGCTTGGCCGACGATTTCAGCATTGCGTTGGGTGAGCCATTAGCTGGAAGTTTGGGGGTGTCGGTTGGGGACTCCGTCCAGCTTTTTATGCCGAGCGCTTCGCTCACTCCATTTGGCGCACTACCGCGCTATAGAAAACTGACCGTGACGGCTATTGTGACTGTGGGCACGTCGGTCGAGGCGACACTGGCGCTGGTCTCGAGTAGATCCGCTGAGCGATTATTGGCAAGGCAAACCAGCGATGGGATCCGCCTGTACGCAACTAATCCGGCGGCAATCACTACTTGGCAATCGAAGGTGCAAGCCGTCGTGCCTGAGGGCTATATGCTGTCAACCTGGGCCGATAACAATCAGGCTTTGTTTCGCGCGATACGCATGGAAAAGTTAACTGTAGCCTTATTACTCGCTGCTGTTATTTTAGTCGCTGCCTTCAATATTGTTTCGACCCTGACTATGTCGGTCACAGAGAAACGAAGCGATATCGCTGCTCTGAGGGTGATGGGATTATCACGAGCCATGGTAGGACAAGTATTTCTTTATCACGGCTTAATTCTGGCTGTACTCGGGACTCTGTTGGGGACCGCTACTGGGGTTTTACTCAGCCATTATCTGGGAAGTGTCATGCGATGGATTCAGAACCTGTTCGGTTGGGGGCTGTTTGATCCAGGGGTCTATTACATCACGGGGTTGCCCGTTGAGATACAGGGGGGTGATGTAGTGTTGTCGGTGGCGGGTGCGTTAGTCTTAAGTTTACTGGCTGCCATTTACCCTGCATATCGGGCAAGTCGTATTCTGCCAGCCGAGGCATTAGGTGGACTGTCGTAAATGAAAACTATCCTCGAAGCTGTATCGCTGCACCGAAGCTATGCAAGCTCGGGTGGCAGTATCGACGTCCTCAAAGGCGTTGATTTGGTGCTCTCAGCGGGTGAGCGGGTAGCTATCGTGGGCACCTCTGGAGCCGGCAAATCGACTCTCTTGAACCTTATGGGTGGTTTGGATCAGCCAACTTCAGGATCCGTACTCGTGGCTGGAAAAGACCTTCATAGTCTCGATGAGCAAGCGCAGGCGCTGTGGCGTAATCGGCACCTCGGATTTGTTTTCCAGTTTCATCACCTGATGCCCGAATTTTCAGCGTTGGAAGCGGTTGCCATGCCCGCACGGATTGGGGGTCAGTCAAAGCAGCAAGCGCAGGAAAGCGCTCGGGAACTTCTGGTATCACTCGGCTTGGAGGCTCGCCTGTCCCATCGCCCCAGCATGCTCTCGGGGGGTGAGCGCCAGCGTGTAGCTATCGCGCGGGCACTGGTAAATAAACCGGTATGCGTTCTGATGGATGAGCCCACGGGCAACCTAGATCCAGAGACGGCTGATAGTGTCATTCAATTGATCGAATCCCTGAGCAATAGCGACTCTGCGTTTGTTTTGGTGACCCACGATCAGTCGATTGCCGCGCGTATGGATACACAGTATCGCTTGATCGACGGTCGTTTAGCCCTTTCATGAGACCGAGGCGTTTGCATTGGGAGATAGCGCTGCGCCAAACAATAACGGGTGATCGAGGATTGTCGACTTTCCTGTCTCGACTGTCCGCCATAGGTATGGTGGTCGCGGTTGGCTTGTTGTTAGCAGTGCTGTCGATCATGAATGGATTCGAGCGCGAAATGCGCGAGCGAATTCTCGAACTTGTACCTCATATCACGATCAGGGGTACAGCCGATGAGAGTGCGTGGCGTGAAATAGAATCGTCGATTGCCAGCATCGCTGCGATTACCAACTCTGAGACTTTTTTCGATGCTGATGGCCTTTTCATCCGTGGTCGGGAAGCCGCTGTGGCTCGAGTCGTTGGAATTGAGGACGCTGGATTGGGTCGCTACCAAAGATTGCTGTCGCCATCGATCGATAGCCTCGGTTCCCGCGATCTAGTGTTGGGGAAGTCCCTCGCAGAAAGCATGAATCTGACTGTCGGTGATCCCGTATCGGTGTTACTCAGTCCTTCTTATACTGATACCAGCGCGTCATCGTCGGGCGTGGCTCAGCGGTTTCGCGTAGCCTCTGTGCTTCACTCCGGGACCGAACTCGATCGGCAGCTCGCCCTTGGAGCTCAGTCTACGATTGCGGCACTTTCGCCGAGCGTGCGGCAGAATGGCTTGTCGGTGCAAATTAGAGATGTATTACAGGCACCAGGTCTACGTTTTCAGTTGAGTCAATCGCTACCTATAGGGTTGTGGGTCAGCGATTGGACGGCGACCCAGGGCAATTTGTATCGGGCCATCCAATTGTCGCGCCAGATAGTGGTGCTGCTATTAATGTCGCTGATCGCCATTGCCGTCTTCAATATTGTGACCTCGCTAATTCTGGTGGTAACCGATCGGCGTCCTGCGATAGCCATGTTAAGAACCATGGGGCTGCAAAAAGCCGATGTAACGCTGGTTTTTATGCTTCAGGGGGGGGTAATAGGCGCGATTGGCGGACTGTTAGGTTCTGCCTTGGGATTTTTGCTCGCCCTGTCGGCACCGCAGCTATCGGCGCTGCTCGAGTGGCTGTCCGGGCAGCCGCTGCTCAACACGCAGGTTTATCCACTGGATTTTGTACCTGTTGATATTCGATGGAGCGATTTTGTGATCGTGCCCGGCATTGCTTTTACTCTGGCGCTGCTGGCATCGAGTATCCCGGCTCGTCAGGCGGCCGCTGCGAGCATTAGCGACGCGTTGAGTCAAAGCCGTTAATCACCGCTCTCGACGTCGACGATCAGACCAACGCTGCTGGATGCGCAGCCGCCAGATCCAATCAACGAGTAGATAGCCAGCGACTGCAGCTAGGCACCCGATCACAAAGCAGCCTAGAAGAAACGGTGGCCATATCGCCAGAAACTCATCACTTAAGGGGGCAAGCCAATCGATATTGTTGACATCAGCCACTGGTACGCCCATCAACCAAACGCCAAGCAGATAGGCAGCTAGATAAACGACGGGCATTGTTAATGGATTGGTGATAAAGATAAGAGAAAAGCTCAGAGGGAGATTCGCTTCCGCCTTAATGGCGATGTAAACGGCGAATAGCATCTGACCGGGCAAGGGAATCATTGCGCAAAATAGGCCAATCGCTGTCGCCCTCGCTATTGATACGCGATTCACTTGCCATAATGTTGTGCGATCTAGAATGCGGCCAAAAATCGAGAGGGCGCGCCATTGCTTCAACCGTTGCGGTGTCGGCAAGAGTTTCTTGATTGAACGCTTTGGCATTATGGCCTGCTAATGACTCATCAAATTCGTTTACTGCCCAGCATATCGAGGCAACACACTGGTGCTCCGCTTCTAAGCACAGCACGATGCAAAGTATGTCTTGGCCGCAGGATTTTATAAACAGCATAGGTTGGTTGGCGATCGGAAAAAGCGACCGTTTCGCCGGTTTTTTTTGCGTTATTAGCGTTGCTGAGCACCTTGCTCTTGCCCGAATCCGGTGTGCACTGGGTACTCGGTGTGGCCGGTATCAGTGCATTTGTGCTGTCATTATTCAGGCCCAACCTCGGATTACCGATTCTGCTTGGACTGATATTGGGCGGCCTGCATTACGATCGTTGGAGTCAGCAGCGTGTGGCGGCTGACTGCCTCGGGCATTTTGAAATAATAATTGTAGAAATTATTGATTTTCCTCACTTTTTCGATGGAATCGATGGTGAGCCCCTCGCGAGTTTAGATCTGGCGGTTGTGTCTCAAAACGGCTCTGGTTGTCAGATGCTTGTAGCGTATCTGCCGTTAAAACTAACTGCTGAAGCACCAGAGCTGGGCGATCGCTTGATAGTCGAAGGGCGCTTAAAAACCGTGAGTTCGCAGTTGTCCCCACAGGTATGGTCTGATCAAGCTACCGCATTAGGCTCACAGCGGTTTGGTGTGTTGTCGATTCATGCTGTCCATAACCAGACGGATGCCTTTACCGACGCAGTGCAAAGGTCACGGATAATACTATCTCATTGGATGTCTACCACGCTGACAAGCACGGATAGCAACTCGTTGATGCAAGCATTGCTGATTGGTAGGAGCGATGCTTTGGATACGGAAATGTGGCACAGGCTAAAGCGCCTAGGAATTGCTCATGTGGTGGTCGTGAGTGGCTTACATATCGGTTTGATCGCGCTTTTTTCGTGGACTTTACTGTCGTTGCCTCGAAAATTTTTCAGACTACCCAGTGATACTGGATCGATCGCTTTGCATTGCGTTGTATCGATTGCAGTAAGTGGGGGCTACGCCTTATTGAGTGGATGGCAATTGCCTGCCCAGCGCGCCACGATGATGGTAGGAGCGCTGCTGCTGACACGTTGGGGTGGTCTCTCTGTTGGCTCGATGACCGTGCTCGCGCTTATTGCCCTGATAGTCCTTGGTATCGATCTTTTCTCAGCCCTCAGCGCTAGCTTTTGGCTGACCTTCGGTGTGACAGCCACAATTCTTTGGTTATTGACCTTAACCAAAGGGATGACGCCAGTAGTGAGGCTGTTGCTTATCCAATCGGGCGCTGCAATCGCCGGCGGTATTGCCAGCGCATTCTTTTTTGGTGAGTTGTCGCTAGCCTCTGTGATTACCAATCTGGTGGCTGTACCGATCATTACTTCGTGGTGCCTGCCCGTGGGGTTATTGTCCGTCATCGCCGAACTCT
>NTKA01000029.1 GCA_002456975.1 Halieaceae bacterium MED-G27 | reverse complement strand
TCTGCTGACATATGCCTTACCCCCGGAAAGATATTATTAGTTCTAATTTAGAACTTAATTATCTGCTAAGCTCAAGAATCAGAATAATCTTATTAAATCAAAATAACCATATAGTTCTATTTTAGAACCATAATAAGGTCCAGTAGGGATATACTTCTAGTTTCAACTTCCACCTACTGCGCCAAACTCACATCAACGTTGGCGGTGAGGGCGCAACTGGCAGAGGAAGCTCACGTTGTGCTTAGCGGTGAGGGAACGACTACAGGGCATGGTGCTCACCAACCTTAGTGGCAAAGGCGTGACCGTCAAGAATTCCTCACGCTGTCAGTATCGGCAAGAGTCTGACTATCGAGCGCGACTCAAGCCATTCTTTGACGAAGCCGCCTGCTGACGGCGCGGCGTGCTGACAGAGCCGCCCTGAGTGGCCTCAGCAGAGTCTGGAAACGGAGACTGACGCCACGCCTATCTGGGCAGCAAGAATGCAACGAGCCGCTATGTCTCACCCTGGCCGTGGAGGCAAGGGCGTGAAGATCAGGCGTGAATCAAGCCGCCCTCTACCAGGGCGGTCTACCCCGTCTCAGAGGAGGCTTGAGACAGTGAACGACGCTATGGCTAGCGCCGCTGCATCGGCATACGCTGATGAAATGCCTCGACATTTTCGATGACGGTTGCGCCCTCGATCGCGGCAAAGGGCTCATCGGCGTAACGCTTTCCTTTCAGCTGAATCAGAATCCGTGAGGGCGACTCAGCCATTACCGTATCAAGATAGAAACTCTGCAAAGATTCGAGGGTCACCGCTTCAATCGCCGAGATTAACTTATCTCGCGTATCAAAATCGTAGTTCTCATCGGCCCAATCGCCGACAAAGGGCCCTGCCTCATCGCTCAAATTCTTTGGCGGCTCAGTATAAGCAGTCAACACACCAGCTTTGAACTTCTCAAAGCTGTCGGGCGTCAGTTCGGCTAGCTCCACTTCGTATTCGCCGCGATAAGCGTCGAAGCGGTCGAGCATGTCCTGCGGGCCTTTCACCGGAGTTTGGATATAAAAGGTCACCATGGGGTGCTTATCGAGTGTCATCGAACCACCGCCCGCGGCATAACCCAGTTGCTCCTCGGTGCGAAGGGTCTCAAACGCCCGAACACGTAAATGGCGGCTCAGCACAATGGCGTGCGCCTGATTGAGCTCCGAGGCATCAGACGCCGCGAACGCGTACATCATCCCTAGGTCCTCGACTGGCAACGACTTGTTGTAGACGAGCGTCGTGCCCGGCTGTGGCTCATAAACCCCTGACCGCACGTAGCTTGCCCGATCATCAGCATCAACAACACTGTCGAGCGCCGCATAGGCAGCGGCGACATCATCACGATCGTAGTTACCGAAAAACGCTCCACGGACGTGACTGTTCGCGAGCACCTCATCGATTAACGACGTCAAAGCTTTAGGGGTCACGCCGCTAGCCGCTCGAGCGAGCGTCGTATCGCTGTAGCGACCCTCTCGAGCCAGCGTACTCATCGACGGACCAAACTGTGTATACGGGAATGAGCGCTTGGAATTCTCAAGTCCTCGCAAGTAGCGCTCTAGCGCTTGGCTGAACTCAATATCAGTGGGCTCGACGCGCAAATCAGCCAAGGCGCGAGCCAGCAATTCTGGCTGCTTATCGGTAAAACCCGACAGAGTCATGCTCAAGCCGTTACCTGTTGAGACCCATAGACTCATCCCAGCAATGCTCGCCTCGTTGCGCAATGCTTCGGTCTTTAAGTCGTAAAGCGACTTCCACAGGCGCAGTAGTACGGCATTCTCTGGGCTTTCAAGCGCCACGTCAGTATTGACCTGAATACGGGTGAACCCACGTGGAAGCGATGCGAAATCCTCACTACCCCGAAGCCAAAAGGTGACGTTGTCGTCGACCTCGATGGCCGATGGCACAGCCACGGTTTCTTTCAGATCGAAGTTTTCTGGCAGTAGCGTGTTGTTGCGTGGCATCTGCAGGTTGAGCGACTCAACTCGCGCCAGCGCCTCAGTCAAATCTATTGCGGGCAATGGCTCGACCGAGTGAGGAGCTACGTAAAATTCGAGCTCAGTGTCGACCGGTTCCTCCTGCGAGATATACCAGATGTTGAGTCGATCAAGAGTGAGTTGCTCCAGAACTGTATCGACACCTGCTTGATCGAAGCCATCAAACCGATAGCGGGCATCAATGATGTTCTCCAGCGGATATTCCTGCATTGAGGCTGCTAGGCTGGCCACATAAGAGAAATCATCAAATTTTTCGAGGAACCTAAAACGGTTATCAAGCGACTGCTTGTATTCACCCGCGTAGCGATCATCGATACCCTCGCGTCGCAGAAATTCGATGTAACCCAGAATCACCGACACAATTTCCTCGCGGTTTTTCATCCCCTGTGGTGTCAGCTCGACGTTGATGTCAAAGCTGCCGTAATTGCCATATAGCGATTCGTCACTTCGGGCACTTAATCCACTGATCAGGCCCATCGACTTCAGTACCGATGCCGGTGTATTGGCCATTTCAGAACCAATCACGTACCCGAGGTAATCGTTCGGCTTGTTACGCCACTCCGATGAATTGTTTTCGATGATAAAGCTGAGTCGCAACTCACGGAGATCCTGCTGGGGCTTGAAATGAATCCGCTTACCCGCGACCTCTGCGATATTGATAGGCGTCTCCACCTCTGGGCGATCAACTTTTTTGTTTGGAATTTTGGAAAAGTACTGCTCAGCCAGCACCGACATCTCGTCGATCGGCAAGGGGCTGATCAAAGCCAATGCCATGATGTTCGCCGAATAGTAATCCTCAAAAAACTCGACCGTCGCAGGGTGCAACTCGCGTCCCGGCTTGTCAGCCAACGTCTCGAGGTTACCCGTATTAAACCGATTGGCTGGATGATCTCCGATCAGTGAGCGCTGTAAACGGTAGATCGCTCGGGACTCAGACTCTCGGCGCATCGACCACTCGGCATTCACCGCATTCTTCTCTTTCTGGATGTATTCCGGATCGAGGATTGGCGAGATAAAAAACTCTGACAAACGATGGAGCGCCTCGGGAAAAGCCTCGTTTTCGATGCTGATCATGTAATTAGTGATTTCTGGCGCCGTGTAAGCGTTTGATGTCCCACCGTTTTCCGCTGCAAACGTCATATAACCGTCTGGCTCTGGGAACGACTCGGAACCAATAAACAACATGTGTTCTAGGTAATGCGCCATCCCCTGAAAATTCATGGGATCCGAAAAGGCACCCACACCGACGCTCAGGGCAGCGGCCGACTTTTCGGTTTCGGCATCGGACACCAACACTACCTTGAGACCATTGCTCAATGTGGTGGCTGAATACGTGCGCTGGTCGTTAGGACTCACTCCGATGGTGACATTCGCCACCTCTTCCGATTCATCCGATCCACAAGCAACCAAAACCAATCCAAGCGACACAACGAGAGCGCGCCCAAAGAGCGAGCGATAAAACGACATATTTAGTTCCTTTAACTTACTTTGTTTTTTCAGTACCCGAGTAAGTCTCGGGCCACGACACTAATAGGACATTAACCACGGTGGCCAATGGAATCGCGAAGAACACACCCCAAACGCCCCACAAACCCCCGAACACCAGGATCGCGATAATAATCGCGACAGGGTGCAAATTCACCGCCTCAGAGAATAAAACCGGGACAAGGACGTTTCCGTCCAAAATCTGGATCACCAGATAAAGACCAACTACCCAGTAAAAATCCGTGGTAATGCCAAACTGCAATAACGCCACTAACACCACCGGCACGGTAACCAATGTGGCACCGACATAGGGCACGATCACACTCAGTCCCACCAATAATGCGAGCAACGCTGTGTAATTCAAATCGAACCACGCAAAGGCAACATAACTGACTGCGCCTACGATGACGATTTCAATACCTTTACCTCGCACATACTTGGCGATTTGCAAATTCATCTGACGCCCGATGTCATCGAGCGCACTGCGATCCTTGGGTAAAAAGCTCAGCATCCAAGCCATAATATGTTCCTGGTCCTTCACAAAGAAAAAGACCAAGAGAGGGATCAAAACCAGGTAAATAGCGAAGGTGAGTACTCCCGGGATCGAGGACAGTCCAAAACCGACAATCCGTTGACCCATCGAGGCTGCTGTCGCTTGTAAGCTCGATAAGAGCTCATTGAGCTGAGTACTGTCGACCAAGCTTGGGTAGCGCTCAAACAACGAGTTCAAGAGTGCCTGTACCTGCTGCGTCATTTGCGGCACCTCGCGCACAAGCCCCTCAAGCTGCCCCCAGACTAAGGGCGCGAGACCCACTGTAAATGCAATAAAGGCCCCAACGAACAACAACACCGATGCCGTCAGCGATAAGGCGGGGCTCATACCCCAGGTTTTAAAGGTATCCGCGGCACCTTGCATGAGGTAGGCGATGACAATCGCAATCAAGATGGGCGCTAGGACATCGCCAAGCAACCAGAGTGACAAAAAGGTCGAAATAATAATGAGTAGCAGAACGACCGAGTCTTCTCGCGTCAAATATCGGTCATACCACTTTCTCAATGTATCGATCATGTCGCCCCCCCAGAGCGGCTGCGCTTGCCAATTCGAATCCGCCAGTGCGTCTCCGTTCGCTCGCACACCACACTATGACCATGCCGCCGGCAAAAAGTTTCCAGATCGGACTCTGCTGCAGGGTCCGTGGCGAGCACCATCAGTGCGTCCCCATCTGCCAACTCAGCCAGCGCACGTTTCGCCATCAACAACGGCATAGGACAGCGTTTTCCGGTTGCATCAACCAACGTCACATCAGTCATGGACCGATCCATTCCACCAAGGTGGTTAGTATACCCTGTCACGATGCCTTCTCACGAGCAGTTAAGGCCAACTCGGCTACGCACTAATCCATTTATTAGTTACAGTCCGCACTATGAACTTTAGTCTCCGCTCGTTTGCCGCGTCATTAGCTGCCACCCTGGTTTTTTTGCTGCCGATGGCGCCGAGCACACAGGCCTTAGACGAACTGAAAATCCCTAATTTAGGGGCTGGTGGCGCCAGCTTATACTCGCAGGCCGCAGAGAGGCGTCTGGGCAATCTATGGCTCAAAGTATTCAGAGCCCAGGCACCCGTCCTCGATGACCCTCTGCTCTATGACTACATCGAAAATCTAATTTTCGATCTCGTAGTGCACAGCCAGCTGTTCGATCGTGGCACGCAATTGGTAATTGTAGATAACCCCACGATTAATGCGTTCGCTGTTCCCGGAGGAATCATCGGGGTGCACAACGGGCTGCTCCATCATGCGCAAACCGAGGACGAACTTGCCTCCGTTTTAGCCCACGAGATAGCACATATCAGTCAGCGCCATTTTTCACGACGGCAAGAACAAGCTAGAAATCAAAGTCCATTGAGCGTGGCAGGTCTTATCGCCGGGTTAGTGCTTGCCGCTACGGCAGGATCGGATGCCGGTCTCGCGGCAATGACCGCCACACAAGCTGCTGCGCAAGACTCCATGCTTCGCTACAGTCGCGCCAACGAATCAGAGGCGGATCGCATCGGACTCAATACGCTGGTAGCTGCAGGCCGAGACGCACATGCCGCTGCCGACATGCACGAGCGAATGCTTGCAGCCTACCGACTCTACACGGTCAATCGTTTGCCAGAGTTTTTGCGAACTCACCCGATTTCCGAAAAGCGCATCGCCGACATGCGTAACCGCGCGCGCAAATCAGCGCGAGTCATGCGTCCAGCCAGCTTTGATTTCAAGCTAATGCAGGCGAGAAGCCGCTATCAGTTAGCTCGGACTACGACTGAGGCAATTCAGATCTTTCAGCGCGAGATCGATCAATCGAACAACGGGGCCCACGCTTCGTACTATGGACTAGCCCTCGCCTATATCGATAATAACGCGCTCGATGATGCAGAGACAGCGCTCAAAACAGCCTCGCAACGGCAACCCGAGCATATCGCCTTCTTGATTGCGTCAGCGAAAATCGATTCTGAGCGCGGCCATCACAACAAAGCGCTTATGAAACTTCGCAACCGGTTGGCCTTATCGCCGGGCAATCATCCACTGACGATGGCCTATGGTGATGCACTGTGGCGGGCGGAGTTGCCGCATATTGCTGCGCAAGTACTAGCCGAACACAGTAAGCGTCGGCCGGAAGACCCGGCCATCTGGTATCGGTTAGCTGAAGTTCAAGGACTAGCGGGCGACATCGTTGGATTGCATCGAGCGCGCGCCGAGTACTTTATCTTGGTGGGTGCACTTGACGCCGCACAGAACCAACTCAATTACGCGCTCAACTTGGTAAAGAATAACTTTACGGAGTCTGAGCTGATTAACGAGCGGATCCGTGACGTGCTGGATATTCGCGATCAGCTCGAAAACTCATAGCACTCTTTCTAGCTAGGTTCTGGACTAAGCCCGTCCGATAACCCCGGTGTTGAGTTCCTGAGCAAAGGACAGCATACGATCCAGCGGGCGCATCGCGCGATCTGCCAGAGCAGGATCGACAAAAATTTCTCGACCGGCAGGCTTATCCAACACTTCAGCCAAGAGCTCTAATTCATTCATCGCCATCCAGGGGCAGTTAGCGCAACTGCGACAGGTGGCGCCTTCACCGGCCGTGGGTGCAATGATGAACTGCTTATCGGGTGCTGCCTGCTGAAGCTTGTAAAAAATCCCGTTATCGGTCGCCACGATGAACGTCGGATGAGGCATTTCCGTCGCCGCTTTAATAATTTGGGTGGTCGAGCCAACGCGATCTGCCACCTCGAGCACCGATGCCGGCGACTCCGGGTGAGCCAGCACAGCAGCATCTGGGTGAACCGCCTTTAAGTCGAGAATACCCTTGGCTTTGAACTCCTCGTGCACAATACAAGCCCCATCCCAGACCAGAATATCGGCGCCAGTTTGCCGCTTAACGTAGTCGCCGAGATGACGATCGGGTGCCCACAGCACTTTCTTTCCTTCATCAGCGAGGTGCTCAGCGACATCCAACGCAATACTAGAGGTCACGACCCAGTCGGCTCGAGCTTTGACGGCTGCTGAGGTATTGGCATAGACCACCACCTCTCGATCTGAATGCTCATCACAAAAGGCCGAGAACTCGTCAATTGGACAACCGTCATCGAGCGAACAAGTCGCCTCGAGTGTTGGCATCAATACCCGCTTATGAGGGGTTAGGATCTTAGCTGTCTCGCCCATAAACCGGACGCCGGCGACAATCAACGTCTTGGCTGGGTGGTCTCTTCCAAAACGCGCCATCTCTAGCGAATCGGAGACGCAACCTCCGGTGGCCTCAGCCAACGCCTGGACCTCAGGCGCGGTGTAATAATGCGCAACGATCACGGCATTTTCGCGCTCTAACTGCGCTTTGATCGTCGCCTCTAAGGCCAAGCGATCCGTCTCGCTACGAGCAACGGGTGCCCGCGCCAAATGCGCCTGCACTTGGTCGCGGATTTCACGAAGTTTTTGTTCAGCGATGGTCACACGCAACAACCCTGATCGTTAACAATAACGCGAAGTGTACCGCCATCTACAGGTCACATCAGCCATATCCCCGCGAAAAGGTCAATCGAGTCACTGCAAAACTTATGCATTCAGTGCTAGTCTCGATGCCACAGATTTCTCAGATGTCACAAATGACTTCTCTCTGGGGGCTAGCGACGCACTCATGGCAGTAGGCAAAGAATCAGATAACAAGCCAACTATTATGGTTTGCGACGATGATGCTATGCAGCGTCTGCTCATCCGACAATGTCTAGAAACTGAAAATATGTCGGTCATCGAGGCCGCGGATGGCTATGAGGCGCTGGAAGCATTTGGTAGTCAGCGTCCAGATCTCATCTTCATGGATGTCGACATGCCGGGCATCAGTGGTATCGAGGCCTGCCGTAAGTTGAGAGCGCGTCCCCATGGGATCGACGTCCCTATTCTGATTGTCACGGCGAATGATGACCAAGAAACCATCGACTTAGGTTTTGAAGCGGGTGCCACGCAGTACACCACGAAACCCCTTAACTGGGCGCTGGTTGGCAGAGTCGTACGCTATATGTTGCGCTCGGCCGAGGCCTTGCAAGAGCTGCGGGCGAAAGAGGATCACCTTCGCTATCTGGCCTACTTTGATCATTTGACAGAACTTCCTAACAGGCGCAGTTTTACCGAGCAGCTCAAACGCAATCTTAAGCTCATGATCGATCGGGGCAACGATCTAGGGTTGATCATGATCGATATCGATCACTTCAAGCGGATCAACGACTCGACAGGCCTGCCACGCATTCAAAGCGTCGGCTTTGAATATCGGAGCGATGACCATGGCTGAGTCACTAGCGAGCTATGAAAGCAGGGCTCGCGAAGAACAAATCAGCGTAACTGAGGATGAGTTTGACTCGCTGTCTGTCCTGGTCCGCAACAGTCTGAATCAACTCCTATCTGCTCATAACCGAATTCGTAAAGAGCTAGTCAACGACCAGTAAACACCGGCGCTCGTTTTTCACGCTGGGCTGTTAAGCCTTCATTAAAGTCTTCTGATTCGAGACAAGTGGCAGCCTCACGCTCTGCTTTAGCCCGATCGAGAGTACCAGCCTCTACTGACTTGATGGTTCGCAACATCGTCTGGATTGATAAAGGGGCCAATGATCGAATGGTGGAGACCAAACCCTCGAGTTCCGCATCCAACGCACTCTCTTCAACGAGGTAATCGATAGCCGAGCGGTGATGCAGCGCCTCAAAGCTCACCGGTTGCGTAGTCAGCAGGAGTCGTCGCACTAGCGCACTGCCCAGTCGTTGGGTCATGCGCTCGATCCCATCGATGGGATAGCACAGACCAACCAATGCTGCCGGAATTCTTAAATGGCCTGAAGTCTGCGCCAGCCTGAAGTCGCAAGAAAAGATCAACTCAGCACCACCGCCGTAGACGTTGCCCTCAAGTACTGCAATCGTCGGGCAATGAACGTTAGCAATACGATTGGTCATCGCTTGAAAGTCTTCACCTCGCATCGATCCATCGGTGATTTGTCGGAGATTGGCACCGGCACAAAACACCGGGCCACGCGAGCGAATGATTAGCACTCGAGTACTTGAATCTAGGCGATCCAAGGCATCAAAAATCAGCGCAATCTCTTGGTTGCCAATGGCATTGCGTTGCTCTGGATGGTTCAGCGTCAGCTGCGCGATGCCATCCTCTTGTTGAAATAAAACGCCCTCATCATGCACTGCAGTGCCCTCCACCGATGATGCCTATCATAAGCCATCGCGCCCTACTCTCGCCCTAACGCTTTGGAATGGACACCCTGCAAGAAAATACCTAAAGTTCAAAGATTCGAACCACGGGAATAATTCAGGTTTATTGTGCTGTCAGCACAGGTCACCTAGTCGAACCATGCCACGCCCATCACCCGCCAACAAAGAGACTCCGGGCACGCCTTTTAGTCGTGGCGCTCAGCATCGTGCCAAGCGCTCGGCGATCCTGTCTTGCGCGGCGCAACTATTCAATACCAAAGGAGCTCGGTCAACAACGCTTGCCGATGTTTCCGACAAATTGGGGCTCACCAAAACCAGTCTCTACTACTACGTACGAACCAAAGAAGACCTGATCTACCAATGCTATGCCGCGACTTTTGAGCGCATGCATGCAACGCTCGATCAAGTAGAGCTCGAGACCGATGTCCCCCTAGAGCGGGTGATCAGAGTCATGGAGCAGCACATCGATACGATTCGCGATGCACTCGCGGGTCGCGGTGACTACTATGCTGCCCCCATCGAAATAGCGGTGCTACCCGTCGAACAGTGCAGTTTTCTGGAAATCGAATATCTGACCGTATTCAAGCGGTTCAGAGGCTATATTCGAGACGGAATCTCGGCAGGTAGCATCCGCGATTGTCACAGCACTAGCACCGCCAGAGCGCTTCTAACAGCACTCGACTGGTCGTTTTACTGGCTTTATGAAATGCCCGAATCACAATCAAGTGACGCCAAAGCGGCCATTAGAACATTAGTGACATCGGGGTTATTGGCCGGTAACGCCCACCCCAATGCCAGCGAGGCCACGAGTTATGATAAAGCTCTGAATGCGATAGAGGGTTTTAATCGAGAGGCACAAAACCGTATCAAGCAGGAAGCATTTTTGCGAGCTGGTATCCGGCAGTTCAACCAAAAGGGCTTCAGCGGCACCTCACTCGATGACATCGCGGAATCATTGAATGTCTCCAAGGGCGCTTTCTATTACCACTTCTCGAATAAAGAAGCGCTACTAATGCAATGCTATGAGTTTGGCATCGATCAATTGGGAGGCTTAATCGACAGCGTCGCCAAATTGGATTTATCACCCGCACACAAACTCAAACGCATCTGCATCAGCACCTTTCTAAGTCAAAATTCAGATCTGGGACCGATGATTCGGTACAATTCGATCACGTCCTTACCACCATCGCTTAGACGCCAGATTTTGGCGCGGACCGAGGCACACCACGCGAGACTCAGTGATCTTTTAAGCGCTGGTGCTGCTCAAGGCGAGGTTAATGTCAACAATATGGTGGTGGTTCGTCATTTGTTGGTAGGGGCGCTGAACGGAGTTGCTGATTTCCATCGCTGGCGTCGACTCGACAACCCGATTCAAGCGGCGAGTGATTTTTTTGACGTATTTTTCTACGGGCTCGCACCCCGCTAACCTCACGAGGTATCCATGAGCGATTCGAATGACATCGTGGTCAACACGTTCCCGGACGTATTGGCGGCCATCACCCCAAAGCGCGTTGGCGACAACTGGTTCATTGGCGATAGCCTGAAACCTCAGCGGCGCCTGTTTGGTGGACAAGTACTCGCCCAATGTTTATTGGCCGCCTATGAAACGGTAGACGAGAGCCTGACCGCACATTCGATGCACGCCTACTTTTTGCGCGCGGGCGATGCTAACCAACCGATCGAACTCGAGGTCGACCCTATTCGTAATGGTCGATCTTTCTGTACTCGTCGTGTAGTGGCACGACAGGGTGGCGATGCCATCTTTAACACCTCAATTAGCTATCACGTAACGGAGGACGGCGTATCACACCAGATAGCAATGCCTTCAGCGCCCACTCCCGAGGAGGCGATCGCACTCAACAGGAGTCGAGACGATCCGCAGCCACGCTCGCTGATCGATCTCTTTGGCGTCGAGCGTCAGCGCATCACCGAGCGCCTTGCCGAGGCTCAAGAGCCGGTCAGCCAATCATGGTTTAGGGTGAACGGACCGTTTGAAGGCTGCGTGCGTACCCAGCAAGCGGCACTTGCCATCATTTCTGACTTCTCATTACTCAGCACCAGCTTTTATGCTCACCCCTACGACAGACCCGAGCGGGTCTTTATGGGCGCGAGCCTCGATCATGCCATCTGGTTCCACCAGAGCGCACGCATGGATAACTGGATCCTCTATGACTGCTACAGCCCTTGGTCATCGGGAGGCCGAGGTTATAACCGAGGGTCGCTATGGACCCCCGATGGTAGGTTGATAGCCTCCACAACACAGGAATCGCTGATGCGGCTGTGGAAAAAGCGCTAGTTGACGGCTGAGTCCATTTGCTGACCTAGCTCGAGTAGCGATAGCTTGCCCGCATCCAAGGAAAAATGATGAAACGAGGCGTTAGCTGGCCAACACTGTAATACCTTGTTAGAGCCACTGATGTGCGCAACTACTGCGTTGATCACTAGGAAATGGCAGAACACAACGGTTGGCCCCTGACAGGCTGTGAGTCCAGCCACGATGTCGTTGCGCCAATCCCAAAGATCCTCGGTTTGCTGCGTCCAGTCCTGCTGCATAAATGTGCGAAGCCAGTTCTTACGCTCTGAAAGCGGCACCGGCGAGCGAACCTCACTGAAACGACTATCAATGGCAACAGGCTTCTGCATTTTTGTAGCGAGCGCTTCAGCGGTCTCCTGCGCCCTGCGAAGTGGGCTCGATATAATCGACACATCGTCCGGTAAGCGCTCGAGTAATGCGTCCGAGGTAACCTCGGCCTGCGACCGACCTAGTTCAGATAAGGCCGGATCAGGGTCGGCTTCCCAGCTTGCCGCCGCTTCGCCGTGACGTACGATCCAGATATCGGTCATCGATAAGTGACCAAGCGCTCGTTGAGCTCAGCGCTCAATAACTGCAGGTGCGAAATCTCGTTGTAAGTTGATAGCGAGCTTCGATCACGACTGAAAATAACGCGTGTAATCGAGCAATTGAACACAGGCTCATAGAACTCATAAACCCGATCGGCCGGTAGTTTGAGCACATGTGCCACCATGGTGGCAATGGTGCCACCCGATGAAAAAATAGCCGAGTCAGTTCCAGACTGTGCCGAATCCATCACCGCCTGTAGTGCACTAGTTACGCCCGCATGGTAATCCTGCCAGGACTGCATTCCCTCGACCTCGCAACCCGGACGAACCCATTCGTTAAAGACGGCTGCGATGACCTTTTGAAAGGCCTTACTCTCTGTCTCGCTCCTATCGACCAGCGCTTTAAATGCCGGGTCGCGCTCAAGAAGAATCGGCGATAAGACCTCTAATTGCTCGTCATTTCGCACTTCGTTGAAGCGAGCATCGATCTGCAGCTCAGGTGGATTATCGAGACCGGCTAGCGCACGGCTCGCGGTCTCGCGTTGTCGAGAAAGATCGCCACTGTAAGCGGCACCGAGTGTCACCCCGGTGGCATTAAGATATTCACCAGTGATATCCGCCTGTCGCTGCCCCAACGGAGATAACTGATCGTAGTTTTCTGCTCCGAACGAGGCTTGACCGTGTCGGATTAACAGCAAGTTCGCCATGGATGCTCCGGGTTAAGGTTGGAACCTGAGGTCAGCAGAATACGGGAAAAAGTCCTCGACGAAACCACCGCGCAGCTTTTCTTGCAGTCCTGTCCAGAAGCTGGCCTCATAAAGATCGCTGTGGCGTCGATCAAATGCCTTCCGGGCGCGCTGATTTCCGGAGAAGAACAAGCGAAACTCCTCAGGAAATACGTCATTCGGCCCCACCGAGTACCAAGGCTGACCGGACATTTCTTCGTACTCGTTTCGCGGTTCGGGGATAATGCGGAAGTTGATGTCGAGCAGTGGTTGTATCTCGTCGTAATCGTAGAAAACAACGCGACCGTGACGTGTCACACCAAAGTTTTTGAGCAGCATGTCACCTGGAAAAATATTGGCGGCGGCTAGCTCCTTAATGGCCTTCCCATAATCCAGCATCACCGCATCGACCTCCTCGTCACTGGCCGATTGCAAATACAGATTCAAGGGCGTCATTCGACGCTCAACGTAGCAGTGCTTGATAATGAGTGCCGACCCCTTGAACTCAAGCGCCGACTCACAGTTAGTTTGAAGCTCTTTGAGTAACGATTCCGAGACGCGGGAGGCATCTAGCACTAAATTTGCAAACTCCTGGGTGTCGGCCATGCGCCCCGCCCTATCCCAACGCTTTACCAGTTGATACTTATCTCTTACCTCTTGGTGTGTCACCTCTTTGGGCGGCGTGAATCGATCCTTGATGATCTTAAATACGAAATCATAAGACGGTAACGTAAACACCGTCATTACCATGCCCTTGATACCCGGGGCGGTAATAAACTCGTCCTCGGTCGATCGCATATGACGCGACGCCGTGCGGTAGTAATAGGTTTTGCCGTGACGGTGGTGCCCGATACAGCTGTAGATCTCGGACACCGCTTTTTTCGGCATGAGTTGCTGGAGAAACAGCACGTATTGCGAGGGTATCGACGCATCCACCATGAAATAGCTTCGAGTGAACGAAAACAGACGACTGACAGGATCCGAGCCCATCAAGCAAGCATCGATAAAGATCCTTGGCTGCTCTGAATCCTCGGTGTGCAGAATCGGTAGGACAAACGGTAACTGCAGCGCTTTACCGACAATCCTACCGACCACATAAGATGCTTTGTTGCGGAAGAAATGATGCTCCAGTACGTGAAACTCGAGATCAGCTCGCGCATCGGCTCCCTCTGCTTCGATCGCTGCCACCATGACTGATGTCACCCGTTCAATATCGCCTTGCTCATCAACATAGGGTAAGGCAAGCCGATAATCGGCGATGAGGGCGACCAATGCACTTTTTAGGTCACCGCAGGTTCGGTACTGCCTGACGACACGCCGCACATCTACCGGTGGCATATCGCCCTGCGGTGAAAATACAAAGGCATAGTCGTCCCGAATCCAACGGTGACCAAAGGTGCTATTGAAGATTGAGTTATAAAAGGTCTCGGCAATTTCGAAGTTGGTCATGCCGCGAACCAGCGAGGCGTAGATATCGCGTGTCTCAGCCCAAAACTGCAGGTCTTTCAGTTTGTCCTGAGCGATGTACTCAACGACTTTCTGCGTCTCGACAACCTGCGCTTTGTAGATATCGATACGCCGCATCGAGGCATCTTGAGTCGCGCGCCACTCAGCATTTTCAAAGCGGGTACGCGCTGACAACGTAATGTTTTCAAACTCAGCGAAATAGGCCGTGAAGCCGTTAAGAATAGTTCGGGCAAGCCGGGACTGTTTGTCCATGGCAGAGAGTCTACTGGCCAGTAGGATCCGTGAACAGGCGCCGTAACTTGCGCATACCACCAATCCATCGCTCGTAACTGCGAGCCTTGTTCTGACGGTACTCTTCGACTTCAGGGTGCGGCAAGATCAAGAAAGACTCCTCGGCCAAGCCCTTAACGACAGCATCAGCTACCGCCTCGGGTGAGAGCATGCCATCGACACCGGCAACACCACCGCCATCGGTACCCGCGGTCATTGCAGTATCGACCGCTTGAGGGCAAAGACAACTTACTTTAATGCCATCATCGCCGTGCGTAATCGCGAGTGATTCTGCAAAGGCCACAGCCGCGTGCTTGGTAACCGAGTAAGGCGCAGAGCCGATTTGACTGAGTAGGCCTGCTGCTGATGCGGTGTTAAGAAAATGGCCGCTGCCACGCTTGATCATCGCGGGCAAAGAAGCTCGAGCTGCGTAGACATGAGACATGACATGCACTTCCCACATGCGCTGCCACATCTCATTATCAGCACCAGTGGCCCACCAGGGCTCACCGTCAACACCGATGATGCCCGCATTCGAGCAGAAGAGATCGATCTGACCGTGCTCGGCTTCGACCGAGGCCACCATCGCTGCAATGGCCGCTTCATCGCGGACATCGACGGCGAAAGACTGTGCACCTATCGTTTTACCGACTGCTGCTACTGCATCGGCGTTGAAATCGGCAATGACCACTGCCTTGGCGCCGTCGGCAATAAAGCGAGTGGCCAGGGCGCGACCAATACCGCTCGCGCCCCCCGTAACTACGATGACAGCGCCAGCGATCTGCATAATTAGGCCGCGTATGCCTGATCGATAAACTCCGAGCGGTGGAAGGTACCATCGCCAAAGGTCGCGTTGATCATCATCAAACGCTTGGCATAGTGACCGATATCAAGCTCGTCAGTGATGCCCATACCGCCGTGCAGTTGGATCGCTTCGCCGTAGATCAGCTTGCTGTTTCTGTCGATCAGAACCTTCAGAGCATGAATCGTTGTATCGGCCGACTCGGGTTCAATTTTGTATTCACAGAGCGCCTTGAACAGCAGAGATTTTGCCTGCTCGTAAGCCATCATGGTATCGACCATTCGATGCTGCAGTGCCTGGAACGATCCAATCGCCGTGCCAAACTGCTCACGAGTCTTGGTGTATTCGAGTGTCTTGGCGTTGAGCGTGCCCATAATTCCGACGGCCTCGGCGGCAAGGGCGATTAGCGCCTCTCGTACCACCTGATCGACCACATCCATGGCACCACCCTCGGTGCCTAATAGCGCGTCAGCAGACAGCTGAACATTATCGAAGGTGATATTGGCCACGCGCTGGGCATCCATCATGGGGTAGGCCACCTTGGAAACGCCGGCGGCGTTCGCATCAACCAAAAACAGCGATAAGCCATCGCGGTCAAACTGCTCACCCGAAGTTCGAGCGAGTACCACGAGCTGACTCGCGTGCTCACCGTTGAACACGACCACTTTCTCGCCATTCAAGGTGAAACCACCGTCGCTAGCGGTTGCTGTGGTCTTGCAATCGCTGATTTCGAAGCGGCTCTGACGCTCGACATAAGCGAATGCACCGAGTGTCTGGCCGGAGATAAGATTTTCGAGTACTGCGCCACGCTGTGCTTCATCGCCTGCACGAGACACGAGGCCACCGAATAACACCACGGTTGGGAAAAACGGCTCGACCACGAGGCCCTTGCCCATCTCCTCCATCACAACGGACAGGTCGACGATGTTGCCGCCGAAACCACCGTCAGCCTCAGAGAATGGAATCGACAACCAGCCAAGCTCTGCGAAGGTATTCCAGTTATCCCGACTCATGCCGTCGTCGCCATCGACAATGGCGCGACGCGTATCCCAGTCGTAGTCATCCTGTACAAAGCGCGCGATCGAATCGCGGACCATTTGCTGTTCTTCTGTGTAATCGAAATTCATGATCGTTTCTCTCCGCCCAGCCGATTACTCGAGTCCAAGCACGTACTTGGCAATAATGTTTTTCTGAACCTCGTTAGAACCGCCGTAGATGGTCGCTGCGCGTCCGTACATAAAGGCGCGACGGGCATCAGAGCCAAACGAGTGGCCTAGCACCTCGGGATCCATATCGGTCGGCAAAACGCCCTGATAGTAGGCCGCCATCTCCATACGGAGCTCCTGCGTGGCCTGTTGTAACTCGGTTCCTTTGATCTTGAGTAACGAGGACTCTGGTCCGGGGAATCCACCCGCGGCCATGGTCGCCAAAGTACGAAGCTCGGTAAACTCGAGCGCCATCAGCTCGACTTCGATGTCCGCCATGCGCTGCTGGAAGCCCGCGTCATCAATAAGACGCTGTCCACCGTTGGTCTCTTTGGCCGCCGCTTCCTTAATCATTCGCATGTTGCGCTTGATGTCGGCAACGCCCGCAATACCCGTTCGCTCATGAGCCAACAACGCCTTCGCTACCGTCCAGCCCTTGCCGACTTCGCCTACAACATTCTTCGCGGGTACTCGAACATTATTAAACTCGACCTCATTGAGGTTGTGCTCGTTATCGATACCGATAATCGGGTTCACTTTAATGCCTTCCGACTTCATATCGACCAGGATGAAGGTAATTCCTTCCTGCTTCTTGCCGCTGTTATCGGTTCGCACGAGGCAGAAAATCCAGTCGGCGTACTGGGCGTAAGTCGTCCAGATCTTGGCACCATTGATGATGTAATCATCGCCATCACGCTCGGCCTTGGTCTTCAGACTCGCCAAATCAGAACCCGAACCAGGCTCCGAATAGCCCTGACACCACCAGTCTTCACTCTTGAGAATACGCGGCAAAAAGTACTCTTTCTGCTCGTCAGTACCGAAGGCCATAATGACGTTCGCCACCATGACAAGGCCGAAGGGCACAACGTCTGGGATGCCACGCAGCGACCGCTCGGTCTCGAAAATGTATTTCTGCGTTGCACTCCAGCCAGTGCCACCATGCTCTACCGGCCAGTTCGGTGCCACCCAGCCCTTCTCGTGAAGGATCTTCTGCCACTCGATCATGCCGGTCGCACCTTTAGCGCGCAGATTGGCCTCCATCTCTGGTGTGAACTGGGTGTCGAAAAAGTTCTGAACTTCCTCGCGAAACGCAACGTCATCTGCTGATAAAGCGATATCCATGTTGTGTGCTCCTGTGAGTGCTAAGCGGCTGTCAGTGCCGATAATTTGAATCTTGGGTAGGTTTTTTAAACGGGCAAAATCTTGGGGTTTTTGCCGCTTGTTTGCAAGTCAATTAACCCCTTAAGCACCTCCCACCTACTTAATATAGGATAGAAAACAGCTTTCGTTGATATTCGGCTGCTAGCGGATCGCCCTTGCCGATCGACGCAATTGTATCCAAATACAATCGTTTGGCCTCGCCATTATTCCAATCACGATCAATACGGAGCACGTGTAACAGGTGCTCGAGGGCCTCGCGATACTGTCCGCCAGCGGTCAATTGCACGGCAAGTTTTACACGCACGTCATGGCTATCAGGATTAGCTTCAAGGTCGGCTTCAAGCGCTTCTACCTCGGGTGACTTACCCGCTTCGCGTTTCAGCTCGATCTGAGCCATCAACTGCTCGTGGACCGCATCACGATCCACCAAGCGCACCTCGTTCAACACAGCCTCAGCATCATCCAAGCGATTGGCTTCGAGCAAGGCACCGGCGTACGCCAGAGTCACCTCGAGCAATCGATTCGACTCTTCCCAAGCGCTGCGCAATAGCGCCACCGCCTCTGCCGTTTGTCCCTGATCGAGTAATTCAGTGGCCTCGGCAATCTTAGCGTCCCAAGGGGACGGCAAGTACTTTTGCAATAGCTCTCGGATCGCCGTCTCCGGCTGGGCTCCGGTAAAGCCATCAACGGGTTGGCCGTCTTTAAACAGCATAACGGTGGGCAGGCTTCGCACACCGAGCTGGCCCGCGATCCCCTGCTGCTCGTCGGCATTGATTTTAGCTAGAAGAAAGGCGCCAGCGTATTCGTCGGCAAGTTTTTCAAGCAACGGCATCAGTTGCTTACAGGGCTCACACCAGTCCGCCCAGAAATCAACCAGAACCGGCCGATTAAACGACTCTTCAACCAAAATCTGCTGCGCATTCGTTTGATCGATGACAACAACAGTTTGTAGCTCACTCATGGTCAGACCTCTTTAACCCCAGAACATCATTCATATCGTAGCAACCGGATGGTTTTGTCACGAGCCATCGGGCTGCCTTTAGGGCACCCATGGCGAATGCATCGCGACTGCTCGCCTTGTGGGTAATCTCTAAACGCTCGCTATCAGAGCCAAAGCTAACCGTATGATCACCGACTACATCGCCGAGTCGGCTAACGCTGAAGCCAAGCGACCCTGCTCGTCGTGGTTCTCGGTGACTAGCCCGGTCGTAATCTGCAATGGTATCGAGTGGCACACCGCGGACTCCCGCGATCACCTCGCCCATGGCGAGCGCGGTACCTGACGGCGCATCAATCTTACGCCGGTGATGGGTTTCTGCGATCTCGATATCGGCATCGCCGCCCATAACCTCGGCAGCTAGTGCAATCAAGCGATAAGCCAGCGTTACTCCGGTGCTGAAGTTTGCAGCTCGACACAGGGGAATATGCTTTGTAGTAGCCTCGAGATTTTTTAATTGATCAGCGGTGAAGCCGGTGGTGCCAATCACCATCGGCGTTCTCGCGGCGGCGCAGGCGGCCGCATTCGCAAGTGTGACTTCGGGCAGGGTGAAATCGATTAACACATCCGCCTCGACAAGATTTGCTGGATCGGTCACGAGCTCGACGCCCTCGATTGCCATTCCCAATAATTCGGCTACTGATCGCCCCTCTGTGTTAGACCCGCGGTGAGTAACCAAGTGACTCAGAATAAGGTCCTCGGACTGAGCAACCGCTTTCGCAATACTCTGTCCCATTCGTCCGGTAGCACCTGCAACAGCTACCCGCAATGACATTAGTTGAGGCCTTCAAAAAACGACTTCACACCGTCGAACCAACTGCTCTGACGCGGTGACTGCTCACCTCCGCCATCGCCAAGACTATCTCGAAATTGTTCAAGCAACTCTCGCTGTTCGGTATTGAGGTTCACTGGTGTCTCGACCACAGCACGGCACAGGAGATCACCCACGGGACCGCCACGGACCGGCTGCACCCCTTTGCCTCGCAGACGGAACAGCTTGCCAGTCTGGGTTTCCGCTGGAATGCGAAGTTTTACTTTGCCATCCAGAGTAGGAATTTCGTGCTCGCCACCCAAGGCAGCGTCAGCAAAGCTGATCGGAATTTCGCAGTAAAGATTACGGCCATCGCGCTCGAATAATGGGTGCTGCTTAACCGAGATCTGAACATAGAGATCACCGGAAGGACCACCTGACGGCCCCGCTTCACCCTCGCCGCTCAGGCGAATGCGATCTCCGGTATCAACGCCGGGTGGCACCTTAACCGACAGTGTCTTGGTTTTTTCAACCAAGCCCTGCCCGTGACAGCTTCGGCACGGGTCGTCAATGCTTTGTCCGCGACCCCGACACTTCGGACAGGTCTGTTGTACCTGGAAGAACCCTTGCTGCATGCGAACCTGGCCGCTGCCACCACAACCACCACAGGTCGTCGGGCTGGTTCCGGGCTTGGCGCCGCTACCGTCACAGGTGTCACAATGCTGAAGCGAGGGCACCCGAATTTCCGCTGATTTGCCGCGAACAGCTTCTTCGAGTGACACCTCTAGGGTGTAACGCAGATCTGAACCACGCTGCGGGCCCTGACGTCGACCGCCGCCACCGCCAAAGATGTCGCCAAAAACATCACCGAAAATGTCACTGAAGCTACCGCCCTGAAAGCCGCCACCGCCCATTTGTGGGTCGACACCGGCATGTCCGTATTGATCGTAGGCCTGGCGCTTCTCGCTATCGCTTAGAATTTCGTAGGCCTCCGAAGCCTCTTTGAATTTCTCATCCGCATTTTCATCATCGGGATTTCGATCAGGGTGATACTTCATCGCAACGCGACGATAGGCCTTCTTGATATCCTGTGCCGATGCCGACTGCTCAACGCCTAACACTTTGTAATAATCGCGCTTTGACATAATTCCCTGTCACAACCTCAGCGAGGCTCTCCTAAAAAAAAACGGATTCCGACTTTGTCGGAATCCGCACCGTTCTGTAGAGGGCGGCAAAGACCGCTTGTTCTAATTAACGCTTATCGTCTTCGCGGACTTCTTCAAACTCGGCGTCAACCACGTCGCCCTCGAGATCATCAGCCTCTGGCGCGTCATCGGCTGGCGCTTCACCCGCCTCAGCCTGCGCGGCATACATCTTCTGCGCAACACCGCTGGTGGCCTCGGTGAGTTTGGTCGTGGCCGCTACAATGGCGTCTTTGTCGTCGCCCTTGAGTGCTTCTTCTGCCTCGTCGATCGCTGCTTGGATCTGCGCGCGCTCATCATCGGAGGCGTGCTCACCCGCTTCTTCCAACGTTTTCTTGGCCGCGTGAACCATGCCGTCGGCGGCATTGCGGGCTGCAATCAATTCCTCGAAAACCTTGTCCGCTTCTGCATTGGCCTCGGCATCCTCAACCATTTGCTGGATATCTTCCTCAGAGAGACCACCCGATGCAGTGATGCGGATTGATTGCTCTTTACCCGTTGCCTTGTCCTTTGCTGATACGTTCAGGATGCCATTCGCATCGAGATCAAACGTCACCTCGATCTGAGGCATGCCTCGCGGCGCGGGCGGAATATCGGCGAGATCGAAACGACCCAGCGACTTGTTCTGAGTAGCCTGCTTGCGCTCACCCTGAACCACGTGAATCGTTACCGCGGTCTGGTTATCTTCCGCAGTCGAGAACACCTGCGACTTCTTGGTCGGAATCGTCGTATTCTTCTCGATCAATGGTGTAGCCACGCCACCCATGGTCTCGATACCCAAGGTTAGCGGGGTAACATCGAGGAGCAGTACGTCCTTCACATCGCCTGCGAGTACCGCACCTTGAATCGAAGCACCCATCGCAACCGCTTCGTCGGGGTTAACGTCTTTTCGGGGTTCCTTACCGAAGAACGCCGCTACTTTCTCCTGAACCATCGGCATCCGCGTCTGGCCACCGACCAGAATCACATCTTCGACTTCAGAGGTCGACAAACCCGAGTCCTGAAGTGCTGTTTTAACCGGCTCGAGTGAGCGGGTGACCAGCTCCTCAACCAGAGACTCAAGCTTTGATCGGCTCAGCTTGACGACTAAGTGCTTGGGTCCGGTCGCATCAGCAGTGATGTACGGCAGGTTCACTTCGGTCTGCTGCGAGCTAGACAGCTCGATCTTGGCCTTTTCAGCCGCTTCCTTCAGGCGCTGTAGCGCAAGAGGATCATTTTTTAAGTCGATACCGTTCTCGTTCTTGAACTCATCGGCCAGGAACTCGATCAAGCGCAGGTCAAAATCTTCACCACCGAGGAAGGTATCGCCGTTGGTTGCCAGTACTTCGAACTGGTGCTCACCATCGACCTCTGCGATTTCGATAATTGAGATATCGAAAGTACCGCCGCCGAGGTCATAGACCGCCACTGTGCGATCGCCCTGAGCCTTGTCCATACCGTAGGCCAACGCAGCTGCTGTCGGCTCGTTGATGATGCGCTTCACATCCAAGCCCGCGATTCGCCCTGCGTCTTTGGTCGCCTGTCGCTGTGAATCGTTGAAATAGGCCGGTACGGTAATGACCGCTTCGCTCACGCCCTCGCCGAGGTACTCCTCCGCGGTCTTCTTCATCTTGCGAAGAATTTCAGCTGATACCTGTGGTGGTGCCATCGCATCGCCCTTCGCCTCAACCCAGGCGTCGCCGTTGTCGGCTTTGACGATCTTGTAAGGCACCATCTTGATGTCTTTCTGCACGACATCGTCTTCGAATCGACGACCGATCAAGCGCTTCACCGCAAACAGCGTGTTGTCTGGATTCGTGACCGCCTGACGCTTGGCCGACTGACCAACCAGAATTTCGTTATCGTCGGCGTAAGCCACGATTGATGGTGTGGTGCGACCGCCCTCGGCATTCTCGATAACGCGAGGTTTACCGCCCTCAAGTACCGACACACAACTGTTGGTCGTACCGAGGTCAATACCAATAATCTTTCCCATGATGTTCTCCTAAACGCCGGCCCTCGCCAGCTTCACTTCTTGTCTCTGTAGATGGGTACTCAGCCGAGCTTTTCAAGCGAGTACAGAAAAATTTATGACGCTGCCTTGGAAACCATGACCATGGCCGGTCGCAACAAACGATCTTTCAACAGGTAGCCTTTTTGCATGACACCAATCACCGTATTGGGCTCGACGTCGGGGTTTTCTACCATACTCATCGCTTGCGCGACCTGTGGATCAAAAGGCTCCCCGTGTGGGTCGACCGCTGTGACACCGTTCTTTTCAAGCACGTCGATCAAACTCTTCAACGTCAGTTCAACACCCTCTACGACAGCATCGTGTGCATCAGAATTACCCGAAGCCTCCAGTGCCCGCTCGAGGTTGTCGACAACCGGTAACAAGTCGGAAGCAAAACGCTCGAGAGCGAATTTCCGCGCTTTTTCGACATCCATTTCGGCGCGTCGCTGAATATTGACGGCATCAGCCTGCGCTCGCATCGCTGCATCTTTTGCTGCTGCCAACTCTTCCTGTAGCGATTCGAGACCGTCAGCTTCCGTGGCTTCTTCGGTGGGGGATTCCGCCCCCGCATCGATGGCTTCTTCGTTTTCGATCGACTCTGGTGCGTCGTTATTGTCGGTGGACATGAGGTAGCTCCCCTGCATATTGGCTCTGAATACGGGGGAAATGGGGTATTGCGTCATTATTTCAAGGCGCAAACGGCTTTTCTTTACAAGGAAAAACTGCCCGGGGTTGTTTTAACGCGATAACGCGGCGGTGAGTAGCCGCGCGGTGATGTCAACCAATGGAATCACGCGCTCGTAGGCCATGCGGGTAGGTCCGATCACCCCTAATACACCCACGGGCTGCGTGCCCTGAGCGTAGGGCGCTGTGATCACCGAATAATCACCGAGCACTTCATAACCGGCTTCTTCGCCGATGAAGATTTGAACACCCTGTGCTCGCGAGCAACGATCGAGTAATTCGAGCAGATCGCGTTTCTGCTCGAAGGCATCAAACAGCTCACGAAGCTTGTCCATATCATCGGCACGCGCGTGCTGAAGTAACTTGGACTCCCCCGCCACCACATACTCATCATTGGGCGACTCGACCTCGATCGCTTCCTGCGCAAGCTTCAAGGCCGCTTCCAGGTGATCGTCGATGCGCGAGCGGGCTTCAGCCATTTCATCGATCAGCATCGACTTCACGCGCGACAGATCATTGCCAGCATACCGCTGATTAATCCACTCTGCGGACTGCTTAAGCTGCTCCTCTGACAGCGGGCGCGATAGCTCGATAATTCGATTTTGCACCTCGCGTTCGTTGACTACCAAGATCACCAGTACTCGCGAGTCAGACAATGGTAGAAACTCGATTTGTCGCAATTGCGAGGTTGTCGGTCGTGGAATGGTAACGATGCCAGCCTGCGAGGTAACTTGTGTAAGTAGAGCAGACGCCGATTGAATCAGATCTGATGACGGCCGATTCGGATTCAACTCCTCGCGGAGTGCGCCAATCGCCTGCTCGTCCAACGGACTGATCTGCAACAAGCTATCGACAAAGAGTCGATAGCCTGCAGAGGTTGGAATGCGTCCCGCCGAGGTATGAGGTGAGGATAAATAGCCGCGCTCCTCGAGGTCTGACATCACATTGCGAATGGTTGCAGGACTGACCGTCATGCCGCTCTCAACATGCAGAGCCTTCGAGCCTATTGGCAGACCTTCTCTAATGTGCACATCAACCAGCGTTCGCAGCAATGACGCGGCGCGCGGCGATAAATTATCCGATGACATTTCGATCTCCTCACTTGAAGTTGTAGCACACCCCCTGAAAAGCTGAAAGAGCCCGGCTCCATGTCTACCTCAGAGTTGCTCTTGTGATCAGTCGCAAATAGAGAAAGCGCCCCGCGCGGACAGCAACGCCCTTGAACTAATAACGAAAGACCCATGTGGCGACGCGACTGTGAGGAAGACCGAGGGAGTGAAGAGTGATATCGAGCCATACTCGACGTCTCGGTGGATAGCTACAGCGCTTTGTAACGCCGCGATTTTTCCAACCCCAGCACCGATTGCGAGAGGAATGTCGACTTCCGCTCATCTCACGCACCGGGCGCAGGGCAGTTATGATCATTATTTGTGAAGCGAAGCTGTTCCGTCCATCCGCCTCCTGCGCTATAACGATGTTTCTACATTTGAGATGAATCATGCTCACTGACCTCGCCATCAGAAACTATGCCATCGTTGATCAGCTTGAGATCGAGCTGAGAGCTGGCATGACCTGCGTCACCGGCGAGACGGGGGCGGGCAAATCGATCATGCTCGACGCGTTAGGCCTGTGTCTCGGCGATCGCGCCGATAGCCGAACAGTTCGATCGGGCAGTGATAAGACTGAAGTGTCTGCGCTGTTTGCCCTCGATCAGCTGCCTCAAGTCAAGGCCTGGTTGGATGAAGCTGGCTTGGGCCACGATGACGAATGCCTAATCCGTCGGGTGGTGACCTCGGAGGGCCGATCGCGCGCATTCATCAATGGCTCACCCGCGACACTCGCTCAGTGCAGCGAACTAGGCACCATGCTGGTCGATCTGCACAGCCAGCACGCGCATCAATCGCTGCTACGGAAAGCGACGCAACAATCAGTCATCGATGACTACGCAGGCACGACTGCCCGCGCCACCGAGGTAGCAACACTCGCTGGAGAGATTCGCGCACTTCGAGCCGATATTGAGGCGAGGGAGACTGCATCAAAGGACATCAATGAGCGCAGAGAGCTATTAAATTATCAGGTGCAGGAGCTCGAGGAACTCAACCCGATCGAGGGTGAATTGCCCGGGCTCGAAGCCGATCACAAACAGCTTACCAATGCCTCTTGGATCATCGAGACATTACACGGCCTATCGGAACAGTGCGCAGCACTTGGCGATCAGCTGCGGTCGAGCGTGACGACCCTCAGTGACGATCGCCTTGGAGAACGTATTAAAGACAGCAGAGACCTCGTGACATCGTCGCAAATACAGCTCGAGGAGGCCGCAAGCGAAATGCGCCGACATCTCGATAGTGTTGAGCTCGATCCTGCGAAGCTCAGCGAAGTCGAGGCACGACTCACGGCGCTCCATGAGCTCGCGCGCAAGCACCGTGTGCCGCCTGACCATCTAGCTAGCCATCTGACGGCGTTGTCGGACGAATTATTCACCATGGATCAAGGCGACGACCTGCTCGAATCACTCCGATCGGATCTCGTCAAAAAGATCAATCAATGGCAGGACTTAGCGCGGGCATTGTCCAATGACCGACGAACCGGCGCCGGCAAACTGGCCAAAAGGACCATGGAGTTGCTGGCGAAGTTAGCGATGGACAAATGTCTGGTCGAAATTTCGTTTGCGTCGCTCGCGGATGACGCCATCGATCCCAGAGGCCTCGAAGCACTCGAAATATTGATAGCCACCAACCCCGGTAGCCAACCGGGTCCGCTTAATAAGGTTGCCTCGGGCGGCGAATTGTCGCGTATCTCCCTGGCACTGCAGGTTGCGATTGCCGACAAGGCGACAGCGCCCACCATGATTTTTGATGAGGTCGATGTCGGTGTGGGGGGGGCCGTGGCGGACGTGGTCGGAGGGCTGTTAAGAACGCTCAGCGACAATGTTCAGGTGCTGTGCGTGACGCACCTACCGCAGGTCGCCGCCAAAGGCACCTCGCACATCGAAGTCAGTAAGATGGGCGATGCAGTTACCACAACACAGCTGCGTTATTTATCAGATCAAGAGCGAGTCGAAGAGCTAAGCCGAATGCTGGGTGGCGCGGTTATCACCGATAAAACAAGAGATAACGCACGGGAACTCCTGGCCGCGTCTTAACTTCATGGAAGTGCTTAACGCTTCTTTCTAACGTACAGGACCAGTGAGTGGTCGATGATTTCGTAGCCGTGCTCTTCCGCAATGGCATGCTGGCGGGCCTCGATTTCCTCATCAACGAACTCGATGATTTCGTTGTTATCAACGTCAACCATGTGATCGTGGTGATCGTCACTCGCCAACTCAAACACCGAATGACCCGACTCAAAATTATGACGCTCAACAAGGCCCGCGGTTTCAAACTGTGTCAGCACACGGTAAACAGTCGCTAGACCGACATCATCTCCCGCATCTCGAAGCCGCTGATAGACGTCCTCAGCACTCAGGTGCGCCCCCTCATCAGTCGACTCACTTAAGATCGCTAGGATATTGAGACGTGGCAAGGTCACTTTCAGGCCGGCGCGTTTTAAATCGACGTTTTGACTCGACACAACAGTTCCTCGTGGGTGCGGATTAAGGGTATGATGCCAGCCGGCTGGAAAACAGGAAACCCTACCTTGCTTAGAACATCACGCATCGCGACCGCAGCGCTAACGCTCTCGATCACGTTGAGCCTATCAGCTTGCTCGGGAATTGGCTTTCCGGGTGTCTATAAGATTTTCATAGAGCAAGGCAACATTGTCACAGCCGATATGGTCGA
>NTKA01000028.1 GCA_002456975.1 Halieaceae bacterium MED-G27 | reverse complement strand
AGGTAGCTTATTTCAAGCCAGGCCCAAATCAGTAGCCCCAATATAAAGCCAACCGCCGATGCCAGTGGACTACTGTCGATGACATTAGATGGAATAACGAACCAAGTCGTCATCATAATTAGCGACACTAATACAAAAACAACTCTGCGACGGCGTTCCGGCTGATGAACCGCTATCAGCGCAATACCCGTCAATAACCACCAACTGGTGATCGAAATAACAATGGCTGGCCAAAACATTAGTTTTGATCCGAGCTCTGTAAGGATCGAGATTCAAAAGCCCCTACCGCATCGAACATGGCACGAAATTCACGGTAGTTGTCGGGTCCGAACGCCTCGAGCGCTATCCAATAACCTGTATCCTTGTCGACCAACATCAATCCGCCATCAGATGTCATCTCTAGCTCAAATGACGGCTGTCCGCGGATATCGCGCGATGCTCGCTCTCGGACCAAGGTTCTAAGTACCCCTCGAACAAAGCTGCCCTCGCCCATCGCATAGCGGCGTACTTCAGACCCTGAGTTCGCATCAGTGACAACAACGCCACCAGATTCCGCGTCCGAAAAATTGAGAGATACCGAGGCCACAATAGTAACCTCCGGTTTCTCGGGCGGTCCGGGGTTTACATCCGTGTTGACCTCCACCAGCGCCCACGCTAAGGCCATTGCCGCAAGCGCAAGAAAAATGGGGTGCCTCAGCACCCCGGCTATTTTACCTGGCCACCCCATAGGCCCGTCCCTACCCCGCTGTCACCAAACCCGACTCCACAGACTCGGTCTCGTGATTGATTTCTCTCAACTCTTCGATGACATTTACCAACAATCTAGCCAAGACGTCAGGATCCTCGACACCTCGCAGCAGCGGTTGCACCCTTTTGAAGTGAAAGGGTCTTACATGCGGCCAAAGCATCATCCAATAGACCTTGGCATCCGATGTAGGCAGAAAGGTTATATCACCGGTGCCATCTCGCAATCGACGCAAACCTGCTGATTCAACCTTTGATAACGGAAGATTAATAATCATAGGAAGTGCGACGCCTGATCGAATTACCAGTCTTCGATTGGTGAGGGTGTACAACGTTCCCTTCGCGTATAAGTGCGCTAACAACCCCAGCAAGGCGATCACCGATACCGCAAGACCACCTTGCCAGGCGAGCGTACCAGAAATCATCGATGCCGGAGCACCATCCATGACTCGAAAAATCAAGTGAGCGACGATCAGCACGATGAAATACAGCGACAGGGTATAAACCTGGAATACTCGCTTTGCGAGTGACTCCCAGCTCGGGGTACCTTGCCAAAGGACTTGTTCACCCTCGGGCAACTCCCCCGGCAATCCGGGAATCGGCTCATATTCATACTCGATCACAACCAGGGCTCCGATCGATCAGGTGTCGCATAAAGTGTGCCGCCACCGTAGAACGCAACAATCTTATCTTCTTCCTGCAGAGTCACCTGGTCGGGATTAGCCAAACCGGGTACCTGCTGAAACTGATCACTGCGGATTGATTTGACCTGAACCGAGCCATCTCTCTTGACTCGAGCCATTGTCATGGGCAACAAGACACGCTTACCGCCAGCATCGAGTTCGGCGTATCGGAAATGTGGCTCTGCTCGATCAACCCAAAGATCCACCACCGTTGCGCCCTGCTCTCCGTCACAGCCGTATACCGCCTGGCCACGAGGATCTGGGTCGTTGCTGTTAACGTGGTGTTCGCTGTCAACACGCAATGGAACGATACGAGGTCGTCCATCAACGGTGAGATCTGGGTGCTCGGGGCGAATCGCGTACGCTGCTGGGCCAACGCCGTCGACCATGGGGTCGCCGGTTGGCTCAAGCGGCGATCCAGGCGCGGGGCCTGTTGGCTCAGCCTTCAGTTCATACTCTTCGGGCATCGGGCCAGGCACAGTACGCTCGCCCTGTCCGTGAGCAAGACGATAGGTCTTTTGTGGCGGAAGGCCACCAACCCCATCGTCATAGTCATCGACACGTCCGTCGTGACGAATCGGAAAACCTTCGCGCTTACCCTCTTTATGAAGGTAAAGCACTAGGTAGACAAACGCGCCCACGAAAGCCGTGAACATGATCGCTGCAAAGTCAAAGTAAAATTCTCCATTTACCATGATGTGTCCTCCTGGTAGTGGTTTCAGCTTGGGAAATCAGCAAGTTTCATAGTGAGTGGTTGGTTTTTTTCATTGCCCAGTCGTCGCACCAATGGACCCAGTGCAACAAGCGAGACAAATAGGATTAACATCTCCAAGTGGTAAACCGCGCTATAAGCCGCGGCGGGGCCACTTAGGACGAAACTGAGGCTACTGTCGCCGATAATCACCGCGGCAATGTCGCGAAGCGCGCCGCCGAGAAATACTGCGAGTCCGAGTGCGGTTGCTTGAACCGCACCCCAAGTACCAAGCACCAGCCCCGCTGAAGTGCCTGACAACAACATCGTTGCGGTCAAAGTCCCCACAGCAAACAAGCCGTTGCCAACACCGATCAACAGCGTGCCAGTAGCAAATAAGGTGAGCGAGCCGACGGCACCCGCGATAATCACGGCGGCGAAAGCAAACACCCCAACAACGGCGCCATAGCCCGCGAGTCGAATGGGATCACCAGAGCGCCCCAGGTAACGTGCTGACAAGGCCATCGCCAAGAGCATGCCAGCCGCAAACATGGCAGTAAGGCGTGTCGTCTGACTAACACTCATGCCCAAAACTTCGGCGCCATAGGGCTCGAGTAAAATCTCTTGCATGCTAAAGCCCACAGTGCCCAACGCCACAGCGATAAATAGGCGGTGCACGCCCGGGCTCTGAGAAAGGCCACGCCAAGACTCAAGAAATGAAGGTCGTGGTAATTCGAATTTAGTGAGGTCGGGTCGACGCGGCTCCATTTGCCACATCGCGATGATGTTCAAAGCCATCACGACCAAGGCTGAACCTTGAATCACCTGAATCAGCCTGAAATAAGAGAATGGCTGTAGTAGGACCGAAAAGCCTAAAGCGCCCACCAGCATACCGACTAAGAGCATGAGATAGAGCATGGTCACTACTTGATGGCGTGTTTTCTCACTCGCCAAATCAGTCGCGAGAGCGAGCCCTGCCGTCTGCGTGACATGCATGCCTCCCCCAAGCATCAGTAACGCCAACATCGACATAAATAGACCGAGGGTCGCATCACCCGGGCCAGTCGAGGTCATTAAGATAAGGACAAAGGGCATCAGCGCCAAACCACCAAACTGACCCATGGTCCCCATCCAGAGGTAAGGCAAACGTCGGAACCCCAAATAGGATCGATGATTGTCTGAGCGGTAGCCAATGAGCACACGAGCCGGCGCCAGTAGCAGGGGTAAGGCCAGTAGCGCTGAAACAAGCCAAGCAGCTCGCCCCAACTCCACGACCATAATTCGATTGAGAGTACCGTTCAGTAGGACGAAACAAATACCTACCGAAATTTGGAAAAGTGACAGTCGCGCAAGCTTAGAGAGCGTTAAATCGCCCTGCGTCACATCAAGCCATGGCAGGTAACGTTGGTTGACCTGCGACACGAGCTCAATGAACTGTTGCCGACTCAAAATCACAGTCTGATTAACTCCATTGCTTGTGAGGTATAGAAACCGCTGGAAACACGTTCAGTGCGACCTTGACGCCAATCAAATAGAGCCCTCGACTGGGACAGTCGCTCGCTCAGTTGTCTGGGAGACACCGGCTCAATCGCTGGCGATCGATCGCCTCTTGGAAATAACTTCCCGATCGCGTGCATCGCGGCTAGCGGTGCTGTTCTCGGTGCGAATGTGAAGACCATGGACTCCTCAACGCTGGCTGCTAATCGCTCAATTGTCTGCACACCGTGGGCAGGCTCGTAGTGAATAATCGAATCCATCGCCAACACGTGGTCAAAACGGCGATCATCGATGGCTCGCATGTCGCCTACAACAAATTCAATCCGTTGATATTCAGGTAGATCTGCGTAGCGATCCTGGGCAAGCTCGATCAGTGATCGAGATAAATCGACGGCAACAACTTGAGCACCTCGGTGTGCCAATTCGATCGCAATCACACCCGTACCACAACCAGCATCGAGAACGGTTTTTCCTGCAAGATCATCCGGTAACCATGAGAGCAACAGGTTGCGCATTTGCTCGCGACCACGACGCACGGTTTCGCGAATCCCACTAACCGGCTCTTCAGACGTGAGTCTCGCCCACACATCGGCCGCTGTCCGATCGAAATAATCCTCGATCGCGGCTCGACGTTCTTGGTAATCAGCGGTAGCCATTAATCAAATCCCAAGAAGTCGAAGAGGTCTCGGTCTTTCATCGGCTTCACATCGAGCGCTTCAGTCCCATTCCATAAACCCTCTGCTAACTGCAGGTATTCATCCTGCACCGCCTTTAACTCGGGCGTATCTGGCAGTTCAAACAGCGTGGATTTTTTGAGTCGACTGCGCCGAATGACATCGAGGTCAGGGAAGTGAGCAACCCGCTTCAAGCCCACCGCGTCATTGAATCGATCAATCTCGTCGGTATCGGCACTGCGATTGGCAATCACACCTCCCAGACGGACACCGTAATTCTTGGATTTTGCTTCTATCGCGGCTGCGATCCGGTTCATCGCAAAAATAGAGTCAAAATCGTTGGCAGTGACGACTAAAGCGCGCTCTGCGTGCTGGAGAGGGGAGGCAAAGCCACCACACACCACATCGCCCAAGACATCAAAAATCACGACATCCGAGTCATCGAGTAGATGGTGCTGCTTAAGCAGCTTAACGGTTTGACCAACAACATAGCCGCCACACCCTGTGCCCGCTGGCGGTCCTCCGGCTTCGACACACATCACACCGTTGTAGCCAACGTGAACGTAATCTTCAGTCCGCAGTTCCTCGGCGTGAAACTCAACCGACTCAAGCACATCGATCACTGTGGGCATTAACGCCTTCGTTAAGGTGAATGTGGAGTCATGCTTTGGATCGCAGCCAATCTGAATGACTCGCTTACCCAATTTTGAAAAGGCGACCGAGAGGTTTGATGACGTAGTACTTTTGCCGATTCCGCCTTTACCATAAACAGCGAATACCTTGGCCTTAGCGACATCGATGTGCTCATCTAGATGAACTTGAAGGCTGCCCTCTCCGTCGCCGGGACCTACATTTTTTACTGGTATAAATTGATTTGGTGAATTCATGCGGCAGCCTCCCCAGTGATGCCCTCGAGGAAGTCTTCGAGATCCTCACCGGCGCGGCGTAAAGCCTCCAGTGATTCCTCGTCAGTTCCCCAATAGTCTCGTTCTTGTGCTTCGATTAATCGGTTGGCAACCCTCGATGCTGCTACAGGATTGAGCTCCGCTAAGCGACGACGCATGTCGTCATCCAGAATGAACGTCTCTGAAATTTGTTGATATACCCATGGCGCTACGCCACCTGCAGTCGCTGACCAACCCATGGTATTCGTGAGATGTGCTTCGATTTGGCGGACACCCTCGTAGCCGTGACCCAACATCGACTCGTACCATTTTGGGTTCAGCAATCGAGTTCGGGTTTCCAAGGCGACCTGCTCGTCTAGTGTGCGAACCTTGCCGTCGCCACTGCCCGTATGATCGGCGATATAAACTGGAACAGTGCTACCCTTCGAACGCTGCACCGCGCGACTAATACCGCCCAAGGTATCGAAGTAGTGATCGACAGTCGTGACACCGAGTTCAACCGAATCGAGGTTCTGATAGGCGAGGTCAACCTCACCCAACATATTGTTCAAGAGGTCTGTCTGCTGAGACACCTGACCCGAGTGGCTGTAGGCGAAGCCCTTGCGATTGGTGTAGGTTTCCGCAAACTCAGATTCGTCTTCCCAGCGACCGCTGTCGACCAACATGTTGACGTTGGAACCGTAGGCACCCTCCGCATTACTAAAGACCCGGAGCGCTGCTATCTCGAAATCTCCGCCGTGTTCAGCCTGATAATCGAGTACATGCTTGCGGATCGGGTTTAACTCAAGCGGCTCATCAGCCTCAGCTGCGAGGAATGCCGCCTCGGCCAGTAAGCGGGTTTGCATCGGCAAAAGATCTCGGAAAATTCCCGACAGGGTTACCAGCACATCGATCCTCGGTCGACCTAGCACCTCGAGCGACAACAGCTCTGCACCAGACAAGCGGCCATAGCTGTCAAATCGCGGCTTCGCGCCAATCAGTGCGAGTGCCTGGGCAATTGCAACTCCCTCGCTTTTCAGGTTGTCGGTGCCCCATAACACCAGCGCGACCGAGCTAGGCGCTTCTCCGGTATCCACCCTATGTCGGTCAATGAGTTGATTCGCTTGGCGTTGGCCTTCGACCATGGCGTAGGCGCTCGGCAATCGGAAAGGATCAAAACCATGAATATTCCGACCTGTTGGCAGACTCTCGGGGTTTCGAATTAAGTCACCGCCCGATACCGGCGCAATGAAGTTGCCATCCAAGGCATCAATCAGTGCCGGCAACTCATGCTCCTTTACAAGCTCTGAATGCGCGGTACTCAACCGATCCTGCAGTTCCTCCGCCGCCTCGCCTTCAAGACCCGATTGAGCCAGCAAGGACAACAACACAGCCGGGTCATCAGAAACTAAAGCATCGTGTAAATGTCCAGCATTGAGATTAGACGCACCACCAGCTTCCGCGATCGCCAACAATAGCTCGTCTCGTTCATCCGATGACATCGGTTGACCAACAACATGCAGACCAAACGGTATTAGTGAAGTTTCGATCTCGTCGAGGTCACAGCGCAGTTTTCCAACCCAGATCTCAGCATTGGCGAGTTCGTCAGGGGGAGGCCCTTGATCAAGCTCGCATCGCTCTGCCTGGGCGGCGATTGCATCGATTAGCTGACGCGCTTGTAACTCCGCAATCTCCGGATCACGCTTTCGCCACTGATCGATCATCGAACGCAACTCTGCGAATTCTTTGTGCAGATCGGCGCGGGTCACTGGAGGTGTCATGTAACTGATAAGTGTTGCTGCTGATCGACGCTTGGCAATCAGCCCCTCAGAAGGGTTATTGGCGGCATAAAGGTAGAAATTGGGTAAGTCGGCGATGAGCCTGTCGGGCCAGCAATCAGCCGACAGTCCAACCTGCTTGCCCGGCATAAACTCGAGCGCACCATGGGTACCAAAGTGTAGCACCGCATTCGCTTGATACTCGGTGCGCAACCATCGATAAAATGCGGAGAAGCTATGGGTAGGCGACAGGCCACCTTCAAAGAGCAAGCGCATGGGATCGCCCTCGTATCCCATGGCGGGTTGCACGCCGACAAAGACATTGCCAAAAGATTTGCCGAGGACAAATAGTTGGCGACCATCCGTCCAATGACGCCCCGGCGCGGGTCCCCATTGCGCTTCAATTTCATCTAAATAGGGCTCGTTAGCCACATGATCATCAACCGAAATCGTTGCGTGAACATTGGCCTCTGCACCGTACTCTTCGGCATTTCCCTGTAGCAACGCATCTCGAAGCGCTTCAGCAGATTCCGGAAGCTCCACCTCGTAGCCTGCCAATTGCATGGCACTTAAACTGTTGAATAAAGACTCAAAAACAGACAGGTGGGCTGCAGTCCCCATGGCACCGCTATTGGGTGGAAAGTTAAATAAGACAATGGCTACTTTCCGCTCATTCCGCGGTGTATTACGCAGACTCACGAGTTTTTGCACACGATCCGCCAAACGGTCAATGCGCTCTAGTTCTGGGCTCATATCGAACGAGCGCTTCGGATCCGACCTATCGCGTCCACTGAACACCATGGGACCTGTCGCACCATCGAGCTCTGGGATAGCGACCATCATGGTCGCCTCTACTGGCATAAGCCCCATAGAGGAATCGCGCCACTGATCAAGACTTTGGAACTCAAGCGCCTGAACCGCCAGATAAGGCACATTCAGTTCAGCGAGTAGCGCTTGGGCGGCGTCGGTGTCGTTGTAGGCAGGACCACCGACGAGTGAAAACCCGGTCAGCGACACGACGGCATCGACAATCGGCGCATCACCTCTCATGAAAAACCGTTTTACTGCGGGTCTGGCATCGAGCCCGGCAGCAAAAGCGGGAATTACCCGGAGGCCTCTCGCCTCAAGTGAGCGGATAACCGCATCATAATGACGGGTATTGCCTGCCAATGCATAGGAACGCATGAGTAAAAGCCCAACGGTACCCCCAGACTCAACCCCTTCGAGCGACTCAAGTTGATCTGAAATTCGCTGCGCCCCATCGGGCTGATAAACGCCGACTTCGGGATATTCGATCGGGGGATCCTCACGCGCAATCGACCGCAAAGGCTTTCGCGGTCCATCGGCGTATCGATGAATCAGGAAACTCACCAGCCGCGACAAATTGTCTTCGGAGCCAGCCAACCAATACTGAAGCGTCAGAAAATAGGCGCGAACATCCTGCGCGGTCCCAGGAATAAATCGCAGAATACGCGGCAGGCGACGCAACATCGCCAATTGCTTTTCACCGGACGCTGCGGGACTTCCCTTGTCAGAGGACCCTCGCAACCGCTTCAGAAGCGCTATTGGACCAGATACTTCGCCATCCATACTGAAACGGCCCATGCGGGTGAGTTTCATAATTTCAGGTGCCGACATGCAGCAAATCATGGCATCGCAGTGATCGCGTCGATCAGCCAAGGCCACTTCCACTGCCTTGATATGCATTTCCATAAACAACATGGTGACGATAACGATGTCACCTTGCGCAATAGCGGCTCGGCAGGCGTCGAGCGTCTCGGGAGAGTTATCCCACTCTGTTGCCGCAAAGCATTCGAAATTCAGTCCCGGCAATTCCCGGGTAAGGCTTTTTTGAGCACGAGCAATAGCACCACTGACATGGTTGTCGAGCGTCACCAACACAACGTTTATCGGCGTTGTGCTGTCACTGACTAAAGTGTGCTTTTGCGTCATACAGTGTATCGACTTGGATAATGGAAATGCCCTGCTCTACGGCAAAGCGCTCGGTATTGCGGCGGGCTTTACCGCGCACAAAAAATGGAATCTTTTTCAGTTCTCGCTCAGCGTCCGTGGCCCAAGTGAGGTCGCCTGCGTCCTCATCAGCTTGGTTCGAATCAGTGGCGCGAGCCCCCTCACCCTCACTACCGAGGTGTGATGGGCCAACGCTATCGTTGAATTCAAAGTCGTCCCGGAACATGTGTAAAAGGTGCTCTTCAAGCCCCATGATGAGTGGGTGCACCCAGGTATCGAATAGGACATTGGCGCCCTCGAACCCCATCTGGGGCGAGTAGCGAGCTGGATAATCCTGGACATGGGCGGGCGTGCAAATCACGGCACAGGGAATCCCCAGGCGTTTCGCGATATGACGCTCCATTTGCGTACCGAGCACCATCTCCGGCTGTAACTCCTGAACTCGCTGTTCAACCTCGAGGTAGTTATCGGTGATAAGGGCCTCTAAGCCGAATTCCTTGGCAACAGTGCGCACCTGACGTGCCATCTCGCGGCTGTACGTGCCTAGTCCGACGACTTCGAAGCCCATCTCATCGCGCGCAACTCGCGCTGCGGCAATTGCGTGGCTGCCATCGCCAAAAACAAAGACACGCTTCCCGGTCAAATAGGTCGAATCAATCGACCGTGAGTACCATGGCAAACGAGACTCGCCAACCGAATCAGGGTCAATATCAAGACCTAAGACTGCCGCCACTTCCAAAATAAAGTCGCGAGTAGCCCCCCAACCCATGGGGATCGTGTAGATGGTTGGCATACCGAAATTACGAGCTAGCCAACTACAGGTAAGGTCTGACACCTCGGGGCACAAGTTAATATTGGCATCGGCTTCGGGTAGGCGCTGACAGTCGACCGGCGAGGCACCTAGGGGCGCGACGACGTTGATATCGACACCCATTGACGTCAGTAGTCGCTCTATTTCCACCACATCGTCGCGACAGCGGAAGCCAAGCTTCGTAGGTCCCAGTAAATTCACGCTGGGACGCTTATCTGGATCCCGTGCTGGGCGCTCGCTACCTGGCGGCGGCACCTGACGTGATAACAGTCCGCGGACTAGTTGATAAAAGGTTTCAGCCGCACCCCAGTTCTCTTTTCGGGTGTAGGCCGCCATTTCCAAGGGAATCACGGGAACCGGTAATTCTGTTCCAAGTGCAAGCGCGCCCGGCTGATCTTGAATCAGCTCCGCGGTGCAGGAGTCAGCCACCATAAGTACCTGTGGCTTGAATCGATTCGCAGCTTCCTTAATCGAATGAATGACGAGCTCAGCGGTAGAACCACCTAAATCGCGCGCCTGAAACGTGGTGTACGTGACGGGTGGCCGACGTCCCTCCCGCTCGATCATAGTGAAGAGCAGATCCGCGTAGGTGTCACCCTGTGGCGAATGCAGCATCAGATGAACACCCTTCATCGACGCGGCGACCCGAATAGCGCCCACGTGGGGCGGCCCTTCGTAGGTCCACAGGGTCAACTCCATGAACCCACCTCCAATACTGCTTCTCGCACCAACGGTTTGGCAAATAAGGCGGCGAGATCACCCGCCTGATCAAAGCCTTGTACCGGAGAAAATACGAGCTCGATAGACCACTTCGTTCGCAAGCCTTCGGCCTCCAGGGCGTTGGCAATCCCCATTCCGCATATTGTGAGATCGGGTCGATTACTGCGCACACGCTCAAGCGCGGGATCGAGGTCCTGGCCCTCAACGATCTTGATATCGGGATGCAGCCGGCTGAGTTCACCACTCATCATCAGCGCGTCGTGGTACGGCGTTCCAATTTCTTTGATGGCAACACCGCACTCTTCAGTCAGGAAACGCGCCATCGGTATTTCAAGCTGAGAATCAGGCAAAAAATGCACCGCCCGTCCAGACAGCTTGTCGAACTGTGCCGCGACCGCACGCTTGGATCGCTGGTAGGGGAGCTCGAGGACTCGAGCCACTGTGTCTGAGTCAATTCCCCAGGCATCGCCAATCGCTTCAAACCACCCACGCGAGCCCTCGGCACCGAGTGGGAATGGTGCGCTAATCAATGAGGCACCTCGTGCCTGCAAGGCTCTGACGGTCTCACCAACAAATGGCTGCGCTGCTATAAGTTGAGTCCCAGGGCCAATAGGAGCTAATTCCTGTGCGCGTCGGCCGGGGTAAAAATGAACATCCTCGACACCTAGATCGCTGAAGATTCGTCGAAACTGATCCTCCACAATATCCGAGACCGTACCCACGACTACCAGATTGCGAGCTCCCTCAGCTAAGACTGGCAGGTCTTTGACAGTGCTCTGTAAGCACTGATCTTCACCCTGGGTAAAGGTCGTTTCGATCCCACTGCCGCTGAAAGCCGAGATACGCACACGGTTGTCATGTTTTGCCTGCAATTTGGCTGCAGCAGTTTCTAGGTCAAGCTTGATCACCTCAGAAGGACAAGAACCCACCAGGAACAAACGCTTTATGCCAGAGCGTCGACCAAGCAGCTCAGCAACAACACGCTCGAGCTCTTCGTTGCAATCCGCCATACCCGCCAGATCACGCTCCTGCAAAATGGCAGTCGCAAATCGCGGCTCGGCGAAAATCATCACACCCGCCGCCGACTGAATTAGATGCGCACACGTTCTAGAGCCAACCACGAGGAAGAAAGCATCCTGGATTCTGCGGTGCAGCCAGATGATTGACGTCAGGCCGCAGAAAACGGCTCTCTGACCACGCTCTTGCTCTCCCGGTCCTGCATGCCCTACTACCTCGGAACTGGCGATAACCGAACTCATGACTTACCACCCGAGGCGAGAGCAGCGCCTGTGTATGTCTGTTCCTGTCGCGCGGGTTTCTTTGCCTGCTGAAACTTCAGGAGAAACTGTGCCGCATTGATGACGTATGCCCCATACGCCGCAAGTGCAATCCACATTTGCTCCACCGGCGTGCCAACGCCCATGAGCCAAGCCGCTAAGTAGGCTGTATGCAGTGCTATCACCAACATGCTCACGACGTCCTCCCAGAAGAACGCGGGCGCAAATAGATAGCGACCAAAGACCACTTTCTCCCAAATAGCCCCAGTGACCATAATCGCGTAAAGAATAAGGGTCTTCGCAATCACGGATACTGTGGCGATCCAGAGCCCCGTACCATTTGCCAAAAAGTTCACAACGAAGGCCGTGCTGATTGCAAAAACCAAAAACTGCAGTGGCGCAAGAATCCCCTGAACTAGCGTCCACACCGTGTCATCGCGGCGCTGGCGTTGCTCCGCGGTGTAAAGGCCGAAGCCTGTCCCTCTATTTTTATTATCGCTCACACCTATCACCCCGCTCGGTGCGCAACACGCGCAAATGGCGTCATCTTATGACTTGCAGGGTAGTAGCGGGGTATATAAGTGTCAACAAAAGATTACAGTGATCTTGAACACTTTAATTTACGTAGATCAGAATTATTAGGCGAAGTGTAAAGATACCGATGACTGATCGACTTCAGCTGTGTAACATCCGGTTTTTCTTAAACTTTATGACGACTTTGGACGCGTCTGTAGTATCGGAGCATTACCCGCAGTGAGCACGACATTAGCGCGCAATTCTGAAGTTTTATTGCAACAGCTCGCCAGCTTGCAATTAACGCTAAACGAAGCGGGATTCGTCACCTCCGCATCAAGCAACAGCCCCTCCTCATTAGTTCAGTCAGAAGACCTCATTGGCAAAGAGTGGGTTGCCTTGCTACGCGATATCGACCGGCCTGCAACTCAGGCCGCAATAAAGGCAGCTACCGGCCAACCCGACACATCAATTCGCTGCGATGTCGTGATGGAGCTAGCGACGGGCAGTGAGCTGCCGCTCAGTTGCTGGCTCGTCAGCCATAATGGTATCGACGTCGATATTGCCGCACTCGACCTACTGCCCGAGGCAAGCCTGCGCCAGCAACTACTCAATGCTCAGCATGCGATGGAGCGCGACTACTGGTCCAAGCGACGGCTCGAGGCTCGTTATCGACGACTGCTAGACATGGTCTCCGAGGGCTTCGTGGTGGTAGACGACGCCAGCGGTCGTATTCTAGAGGCGAATCCCGTTGCCGCGTCCTTACTGGTTGCACCTGACCCTACCTTGGTAGGAAAACCGTTTCCCATCGGCCTTGATGAGAAAGCACGAACCACAATGGATCGACTAACAAGGGAAGCGCGAAGCGTTACCACCACCGTCGACGGAACCCTGAAAAGCGAGGCAGGACTTGAACTTAACGTCGCAGTCACTTATCTGAGACAGTCTGGTGAAGGCCGACTTCTCATCCGACTGAGAGATGATAGCGAGAGCAATTACAACGGCTCAGAGTTCGAGCCGTTTTTTGGCTCAGCACCAGACGGCATCCTAGCGCTCGACGGATCAGGAATCGTTCTCTCTGCTAATCAGGCTTTCTTGGAGATGGCGGGTATTGCATCGCCCGAGCTGATAGAAGGTCGTCGCGCGGATCGCTGGATTGGTCGCTCAGCCGTCGACCTGAACATTGTTTTAGACCACTCAAAACAAGAGAGCTCAGTCAAACTCTACTCCACGACATTGCGCACCGAAACCGAATCAACGGTTGATATTGAGCTATCAGTAACTCGCGTTGGCTACAACGGAAAGACCAAAGTCATTCTCTACATCCGCGATATCGGACGGCGGATCACGCCCGACCAAAGTGTTGACGACCATCTGCCGCGCTCGATTGAGCAGATCACGGAACGCGTGGGTAGAGTACCGCTGAAAGAATTAGTGCGCGAATCAACTGATGTGATCGAGGCGCTGTGTATCGAAGCCGCACTAAAATTGACCAGCGGAAATCGCGCGTCGGCAGCCGAATTATTAGGCCTTAGTCGTCAAAGTCTCTATACAAAATTGCGTCGTTTTGACCTCGGTGACGCTGAGGTCGATAGCGACGACTAAATTTGAAGTAAAAAATAATTTACATCTTATTTGTCGTGATTTATTGACTGTTGATCGCCGCCTGTCCACCATGGGGGGATGAGCGATGCGTCGACAATCAATAACAAAATAAAGTCGGGCCCAGCGGTCGCAGACTTCGTTGAACTCCTAAAGCCAATCACATGGTTTCCACCCATGTGGGCGCTGATGTGCGGACTGGTCTCTGCTGGCGCCACCCCCTGGACGCACGGCTGGGCTTTCGTCGCAGGGCTACTGCTCACTGGTCCACTGGTCTGCGGCGCTAGTCAAATCGCCAATGACTGGTTCGATCGCGACGTCGACGCTATCAATGAACCGAACCGACCGATCCCTTCTGGGCGTGTACCTGGCAACCAGGCCTTATGGTTTGCTGTGATATGGACCGTAATCGCGCAAATCTGGAGCTTATCGCTCGGCAACTGGGTAGCAGGAGCCACAGCAATTGCCCTCATTCTCGCCTGGATGTACAGCGCCCCACCCTTTCGACTCAAGCAAAATGGTTGGTGGGGCAACCTCTCCGTTGGTATCACCTATGAAGGACTCGCCTGGATAACCGGCGCAGCGATCGCGCTAGGCGGCACCATGCCGCCGGGCCCCATACTCATCGTGGCACTTCTCTACAGCCTGGGCGCTCACGGCATTATGACCTTGAATGACTTCAAGTCGGTTGAGGGCGACCGTCAGATGGGCGTGAAGTCGCTGCCCGCTCAGTTGGGGACAGATCGTGCGGCACAGCTTGCCTGCGTGGTGATGGCCATACCGCAGCTTCTAGTTATTGTGCTTCTAATACAATGGCAGCTAACTATAGCAGCACTCATTGTCGGCCTGGTGTTAGCCGCGCAGGGCGCGGCCATGATCAAGCTATTAGCAGAACCCGAGGCCCGAGCTCCCTGGTACAACGCTACCGGCGTCTCACTCTATGTGAGCGGTATGATGGTGTCGGCGATCGCGCTAGGAGGCCACCTTGTCTGATATCAAGACACTATCGTGGCTCGCAATTATTAGACTCGGGCTCATCCAGACCTCGCTCGGCGCTCTTGTCTTCTTACCTACGAACGTCCTCAACCGAGTTATGGTGGTGGAATACGCGTTGGCAGCCAGCATTCCCGGCTTCCTCATTACTATTCATCACATGGTGCAGTTCTCGCGCCCCCGAATCGGCTACGGCTCCGATGTTGGCGGCAAACGCACACCGTGGATTATTGGCGGCATGTTCATTCTGGCCACCGGCAGTCTTACAGCGGCGTTTGGCGCCACACTCATCCCAAGCCTGGGCCTGCTCGGCGCACTAGCTGCTGCGCTTGGGTATTTCTTGATTGGCATGGGCTCGGCGGCCGCAGGTACATCGCTATTGATTCTTTTATCGAAGCTAGTCAGCGATCAGCGAAAGCCTGCCGCCGCATCAGTAGTCTGGTTCATGATGATCATGGGCTTTGCACTAACCGGCGGCATCACGGGACAGCTTCTCGACCCCTTTAGCGAGGGCAGACTGCTGACTGTGGTCGCTGGCGTGGCGGTCATTGCGCTGGCGTTGTCATGCACTGCCATCATAGGCATCGAGCGCTCAGCAAAGGTGCAACCCCAAGAGCCAGTGGCCAGTAGTGAGGCCAAACCACCATTCGTTGAGGCACTGAAGGGCGTCTGGCAGGAGAGTCACGCGAGACGGTTCACTATCTTTGTCTTCGCGTCAATGCTCGCATACAGCGCACAAGATCTGATTTTAGAGCCCTTTGTCGGCTTAACGTTCGGCTGGTCTGTAGGTGAGACAACAGCGTTAGCAGGAGTGCAGCACGGCGGAATGCTATTAGGTATGTTCGCAATGGCGAGCACTACCTACGCCTTCAAAGCCAAAACTCGACACCTGCTACATATCTGGATCCGTGGCGGCTGCATCATCTCGGGGCTTTCTCTCGCGGCCTTGGCTCTAGGGGGAATTCTCACGTCCTCGTGGCCGATTCATCTCAATGTCTTCATTTTGGGAACAGCCAATGGCGGTTTCGCGGTTGCTGCGATCGGTGGAATGATGATGCTCGCGAATCAAGGCGAAACCGGACGTGATGGGCTCCGAATGGGCTTATGGGGCGCCGCACAGGCAATCTCTTTCGCCCTCGGTGGCTTCCTAGGGACAGTCGCAGTAGACATTGCGGGCTTATGGCTCGCCGCACCAGCGGCTTACGGCATTGTCTTCTTCGCCGAGGCCCTGCTCTTCCTATGGGCGGCTAGTTTGATTTTCAATATCGATGAACAACTCAACAACCAAAGCAGCACAGCTGCAACACCCGATGGATTTCCTGTATCGGGTCAATTGGGGGGAACACCATGACAGGCCTTCAAACAGATTACGATGTGATCGTCGTGGGCGGTGGGCCCTCGGGTGCCACGGCGGCTCATGAAATGGCCCAAGCAGGTCGTTCTGTTCTCTTGCTCGAACGTGCATTTAGGATAAAACCCTGCGGCGGTGCGATCCCGCCCTGTCTGCTCGATGAATTCAACATCCCAAGGTCACTCCTGAAGGCTGAAATTCAGTCTGCGCGGATGATCTCGCCGACTCGCCAAAAAGTGGATATGCCGATTGAAGGTACTTTCGTTGGGATGGTGGATCGGGACGAATTTGACCCCTGGCTAAGAAAACGCGCAAAGCAAGCCGGTGCAACCGTCGCTGTCGGCGCATTTAAAGCACTCAATTATCGTGACGATGGCTCGATTAGGGTGAGCTATGTCGCAAAAGACGAAGATCAAGAACTGATCCATGCAACAGCACACTGCGTGCTTGGAGCCGACGGCGCGCGATCAAAAGTCGCGAGACTCGGCATCCCCAATCATGCGGATGTACCCTGGGTACTGGCTTACCACGAGATTGTAGAAGCACCCGACCAAGCCACGGAGGACTATGACCCAGAGCGTTGCGAGGTCTGGTATCAAGGAGATCTCTCCCCCGACTTCTATGCCTGGGTTTTCCCGCATGGTCATTCAGCGAGCATCGGAGTCGGTAGTGCACACAAAGACTTTTCAGCGAAACGCTCGGTCGCAGATCTTAGAGAGATTTCAGGTCTCGATCAGGCCCAGACTATCCGAAAAGAAGGCGCGCCCATTCCCATGAAACCCATGAAGCGGTGGGATGATGGACGCGGCATTTTGGTCTGTGGTGATGCCGCAGGCGTGGTAGCACCGGCATCGGGCGAAGGAATTTACTACGCCATGCTATGCGGCAGGCTCAGCGCAACTGCAATCAATACCTTCCTTGCTACAGGTAAGGTCTCAGCTCTGAAAGAACCACGAAAGCGCTTTATGAAACTCCACGGTAGAACTTTCTGGGCTTTAGGATTATTGCAGCGGTTCTGGTATCACAGCGATAAGCGGCGCGAGCAATTTGTCGCCATGTGCAAGGATCGCGATGTTCAAACACTCACCTGGCAAGCCTACACGCAGAAAAAGCTAGTAAAGCGTAAAAAAGCGGCTCACTTTAGAGTGTTCGTAAAAGACGTGATGCAACTCTTGGGCCTATCACGGGCTGCCTGAGGCATGACAGACCTACTGACCTCGGGCGTTCTGATCGGGGGTATCGTTAGCTTCATCATCATTGAGGCATGCATTCTTACATGGCGCCATCGCACGACAGGGCTTGGCGCACCCCCTAGCGTTGTTCTGCCCAATCTGCTTGCTGGCGCCATTCTCATGTTGGGGATACAGCTCGCAGTCTGGGGTCAGGTCTACCCAGGGGTATTAATCTGCCTCACTGTGGCCGGGCTATGCCATAGCCTCGAGTATCGAAATCACTGGAAAGGCCCCTGATCGGATTAACAGGCCTTCAGACTTCTAATGAACCTTTATCGAGAATAGGCTTTGGGCACTCACTACCAGGCCGGTTGCATGGCGACTTGCTCGGGCATCTGGTTCGGGATTGCAGGTAGCATAAACAAGCGAAGCATGGTCCCAGCTATACCGGCCTGTAATCCCACCTTGCGCAAAGCAACCATCACACCCTTTTGCCCACCAAGCGCGTCGAGTCGGATATTCAGATCCAGCAATCGCTCAAGACCACGCTGGAAGCGTGGATCGCGGGTATTAAGGGTCATTGGGAATACCTGCTTCGAAATCTCCGAGGTGATATCGAATACCGTGTTGTCGAACTCGGTGACGTCCATACCGAAGGCCTCGTAGAGCTTTGGACGGGAGTGGTCACGCACGTACATGGTGGTGTACACCAAGATCAAAAACAACTTGATGTAGACTTTGTTAAAGCCCCGCAGTAACTCTGGGTTGGCACGCATTAATAACGCAAACGCCTCGCCGTGCGCGAACTCATCGTTACACCACTCGTAAAACCACTTGAAAATCGGATGGAACCGGCGATCGGGATTGCGCTCCAGATGGCGGTAAATGGTGATGTAGCGCGCATAACCAATCTTTTCCGAAAGATAGGTCGCGTAGAAAATAAACTTGGGTCGGAAGAAGGTGTACTCCTTTTCTCGCTTTAAAACCCCTAGATCTACTGCTACTCCCAACTTGTTGAGGGCTCGGTTAATAAATCCTGCATGCCGAGATTCATCACGCGCCATGTACCGCATCAAATCAGCAATTTCAGGATTACCTACCTTGCTTTCGATTTCCTGATACAACACGCAACCCGAATATTCCGCGGTGATCGATGACACCAACAAATCAAGAAACTCGGTTTTTAACTCGGGGTCTTTGTCGAGCTCAGCTGGGTCAAAGTCATAGGTCTGCTTGAAGTGCTCGCGGTTCTTGTCAGCCTCAAAAGCCGACATCATGGCGTCCCATTCTTCCCGAACTGGATCGATCGCAAGCTTGCCAATCGCCTCGCAATCCGTCGTGTAGAAACGTGGCGCTAGCGCCCGGCTCTCCAAAGCTTGCTTGGTACTGTTATTTAACCCCTGCTCAGAATTCTCGACGCTCATACTATCCCCTTAACCGGTTACCAATGACGCATGGCGTCACCACTGCTTAATAGTGTACATTTTTTGTTATTAATTAGTTGTCCACTTTATTTGACATTAAACTGTCAATCAAGCTGTTATAAGGTGCCGCGTCGTTTAAAGGGGACATCTAATGTCAGCATCGTCATCCCAGAAACTTTTCCACCTCGGATACGTCAGCACAGAGACAGGCAATTTGTCGTCTCAGGAAATAATTGAGCTTCTATCTGTAGCCCACCGCGTTAATGGTGAGCGGGATATTACAGGACTTCTATTGCACCGCGAACGTTCGTTTTATCAGGTGCTCGAGGGCGATGAAGCCCTAGTGATGCAAACCTTCGAAAGCATCGAACGCGATACTCGGCACACCAGTATCGATGTGCTCTTCGAGGGCGATATCGAGTCACGAGAATTTCCGGACTGGCGAATGGGTTTCCTCAATCTCGATGGTGTGGAGACCGAGACGCTCCAAGGATTCTCGGATTTACTGTCTCGAGACGACAACCCGAAGGATTTCCTCGAAAACCTGAGCCGCGGCAAACGCCTGGCGTTGATGTTTCGTTCGATGGAATAACTGCACGAATATTTCTTGCCCCCAGCGCCCTAACGTCTAGACTTGATTTAACAATACCTAAACCACATATCTAAAGAACAACACATTACTGGGGGAGTCACATGAGCGTTTCATTCATGCTGTTTGTCTGGGTTGCGATCGCCGGCATTGCGATCGTTATCCTATTTAAGTCGGTCAAATTTGTACCGCAAAATCGTGCATTTGTGGTCGAACGGTTCGGAAAATACACGAAAACACTGGAAGCTGGATTAAACTTTCTGAACCCCTTCTTCGATCGAGTCGCTTATAACCGCACCCTCAAAGAGCAGGCGTTTGATGTTCCCAGCCAGGCTGCGATCACCCGTGACAATATCTCTCTGGTCGTCGATGGCGTGCTGTATCTTAAGGTTCTCGACCCCTACAAGGCGTCCTATGGTGTTGATGATTACGTCTATGCCGTCACCCAACTTGCCCAGACCACCATGCGAAGCGAGATCGGTAAAATCGAGCTCGATAAGACGTTCGAAGAGCGTGAAGCCTTAAACAACAACATCGTGTCGCAGATTAACGAGGCAGCAGGGCCCTGGGGCGTCATGGTACTCCGCTACGAGATCAAGGATATCGAGCCACCTCGAACCGTACTCGATGCCATGGAACGACAGATGAAAGCTGAGCGAGAAAAGCGCGCGGCCATTCTAGAGTCAGAAGGTGAGCGCCAATCGGCCATTAACGTTGCCGAAGGTGAAAAGCAGGCACGAGTACTGGCTGCCGAGGCCGAAAAGTCTGAGCAAATCTTGCAAGCAGAGGGCGAAGCGAACGCCATCATCGCGGTCGCCGAGGCGAAAGCGGAAGCGCTACACAAAATCGGTGCCGCCGCTAACACTGAAGACGGGCAAAAGGCAGTTCAGCTTGACCTTGCAGAGCAAGCGATCACCGCAAAGGAAGCCATTGCGAGAGAGTCGTCAGTCGTCTTGTTGAGCGACTCTAATACTAACGCATCGAATGTAGTGGCCGAGGCGATGACCATCGTGAACCGACTCAACCAAAGTAACGAGAAGGCCAATGGCAATGCTTGAGTATCTAAATGCTAATCAGGCCACCTTCTGGTTCGCGCTAGGTGCCACAGCGCTCATTATCGAACTTTTAGTGCTGGGTATGAGCACCATTATCTTGTTCATGCTGGGGCTTGCAGGCCTGCTGACTGGATTCCTTGTCTACCTCGGAATCGTGCCGGAGAACTGGGGTTGGGGGTTTGCTTGCCTCGGCATCTGCACTGCGGTCCTGGGCGTGCTGCTCTGGAAGCCCCTCAAGCGCTACCAGGACGTCGACCGGCCTCGTTCAGGGCATAGCTCAGACTTCATCGGTTTGGAGTTCAGACTGAGCAGTGTCCTGGACCCCGCCACGCAATCCAATCACGACTATTCCGGTGTGTCCTGGCGTGTCGAGCTGGCTCCAGAAGAAGGCGACAAAGCGCTGGCTCCCGGTGACATGGTTAAGGTTGTTGCACTGCACCCTGGCGTGTTGGTGGTAGCACAAGCCGAGAAAGCTGCGGGTTAACCCCCGCACCTCGAAAAAGCGACCATAACTAACTGCCAGGCGAGAAGATGGCGAAGTTAGCGTCTGCCGATGCGACCTTCACGCCATCGAGAAAGACGAGCGCCTGCATGTTCGCAAGCCGCTTACCACGATTGGTAACGTTAGCCTCGCAAGTGAGACGCCCAGCCATCACCGGCTTGAAATAGCTGATGTTGATTTGAATCGTGGCACAGATCTCGCCCTCTGCCAGGGATGAAAACAGCGCTGCACCCATTGTTGTATCCGCAAGGGAAAAAATAGCACCACCGTGAACCACACCGTTGGGGTTTAAGTGTATGTCGCGAACCTCAAGCTCCCCAGAGCCAGAGCCATCACCCGTATACTCAACGTGAAATCCGATGTGTTTAGCGTATCCGTCGTGTTGCATAACTCACTCAAGTAATCAGCGGCACGCCAAGGAAACTGCGAACCTTTAGCCAGCGATAAAAACTCAGCTCCCTGCGATCAAGCGGGCATTTCCCGGGTCGCAAGACTCATGGACTCGGCAAACTCCTGAGGAAGCGGCTCCAGCTCTGAGGCCATAGTGTCGCTCCAGCGGTTCAAGAAACCAAACAGAGCAATAACAGAAACGATTTCGACTGTCTCTCTATCGCTGAAATGTCGCTTTAAGTCCTCAAAGTCCGCATCGGTCACCGCATTGGGCTGCAAACCACCGTGCCACGCCACCCGCAAAGCAGATCGCTCTCGGTCGCTAAAAAAAGGTGATGACTCAAACTCAAACACGGCCGCGACTTTGTCGCGACTCGCCCCATGTTTGTGTGCCGAGTGAGAGGTGTGCGCCTGACAGTACTCGCAACCATGTGCGGTGCTCGCCACCATTGCCACCAATTGCTTAAGTTCAGGCTCTACCTCTCCACTTTGAAGAATCGTCGCTCCGATACCAGCAAAAGCATTCAGCAGTTCGGGCCAGTGCGCCATGCTCAGTATATTGTTAGGTAGGTAACCCATCGATTGCTCGAGCATTTGAAACATCGGCGCGTAATCGGGAAGTTCATCTCGCGAAATCAGCGGCACTCTGGACATGGCGGACACCTCATAAAGCTCAGGCTCAAAATGACACCATAACTGAAGACGCCGTCAACTCAAGATGCTCTTAACTCAAGACGCTCTCCACTCAAGATGCTTTCTACTTAAGACGCCCACAAGTCAAGGGGCTCTTAACTAAAGTTGCTCTCAACTCAAGATGCTTTCCACTCAAGACTCACTTCATTCAACAACCTCTCGATTAGGGAATATTGAAACTCGAGACAGTCCTCCCAGGCGGTGCTACTTTCCAAGATCAAGACTCGCATCACTTGAGTACAGCCCAACCCCAACCCGAACCCGAACCCGAACCCGAACCTAAACCTAAACCTAAACCTAAACCTAAACACGAAGGATAATAGGGATCGGACCCCAAGGAGAGCTAAATACAGTAAGCTTGCAACCAAGAAAGACGTGCTAAATTTCAGCACAGAACGCTCTGATTACTGTTCTGAGCTGACAATAAGAATGGGTGGAGCCCACTAAATTTATGGGATCGGATCAACAACAGCGACTTAAAAATCTGCCATCTATCGATGTCATGTTGCTGCAGATGCCAGAAGAGATCAGCACCTGGGGACGCAGCCAGGTGACCGAATCACTCCGAAGTTATTTGTCTGACCTACGGGCTAGTATTCTCGACGGACAGACACCCGACACGTCGAATGAGCACATTAGGCAAACTGTGATTGAAGCAGTATCTGCACGCCACGGGGACGGCATTGTGTCAGTCTTTAACCTAACAGGCACGGTTATCCATACCAATCTGGGGCGAGCCAATCTCGCACCCGAGGCTATTGACGCAGTCACAAAGGTCGCCGGTGGACCCAGCACTCTGGAATTTGATCTCGAATCAGGTGAGCGCGGCAGTCGCGATAGTCACATTGAATCGCTGATCTGTGACATTACAGGCGCCGAGGCCGCAACCGCCGTCAATAACGGTGCCGCGGCTGTTCTCCTGGTGCTCAATACCTTGGCTCTGGGCAAAAAAGTACCGGTCTCTCGGGGCGAGCTCGTGGAGATTGGTGGCTCATTCAGAATCCCCGAAGTGATGAACCGCGCCGGTTGCACACTTACCGAGGTGGGCGCCACCAATAGAACCCATCGCTACGACTTTGCCGATGCCATCGATGATGACACCGCGCTGTTAATGAAAGTGCATACCAGCAACTTCAAGATCGATGGTTTTACCAAGGCCGTACCCGACTCCGAGCTCTCAGAACTCGCGAAAGCCCATGATGTACCGTTTGTCATCGACCTCGGCAGCGGCAATCTGGCCGACTTCGCCGTGCTAGGCTTACCTAATGAGCCAACCGTGAGACAAGCGCTCGAGGCTGGCGCTGATCTCGTAACTTTCAGCGGCGATAAGCTACTGGGTGGTCCTCAAGCGGGACTGATTGCGGGTCGCGCTGATCTTATTCGGACCATCAATAAAAATCCGTTAAAGCGCGCCTTGCGACTCGACAAAATGACCGTCGCGGCACTCTCCGAGACGCTCAAGCTGTATCGTAATCCCGATAATCTCGCGGAGCGTTTGCCCACTTTCAAACTCCTGACCAAACCCGCATCCGAGATACGCGCGCAAGCAGAGCAGCTACTGGAAAGTGTTCGCGACTCGGTTGGTGATCGCTTTGACGTGACGGCTGAAAACACCATGAGTCAGATAGGCAGCGGCTCATTGCCACTAGAAACACTACCGAGCGCATCAATACGGATTGCCAGCAAAGCAACCAATGATAGCGAGGTTCGAGACCTGGCAAAGCAGTTTCGACGCCTGCCCAAACCTGTCATCGGCCGCATGCACAAACAGGCGCTATGGCTCGATTGCCGATGCCTGGCGGACGATCAGGTCAGCGATTTCATTGATCAACTCACCAGCCTGACCCAGTGATTGTCGCGACAGCGGGTCATATCGATCACGGCAAGACGTCCCTGATCAAAGCTTTAACGGGCGTAGAGACCGATACACTCGCCGAAGAGCAGGCTCGAGGCCTATCGATCAATCTAGGCTATGCCCATGTCACCCGCAGCGATGGCAGTCTCTTAAGCTTCATCGACGTGCCGGGCCACCACCGATTCATGAATACCATGATCGCCGGTATCGGTGGCATAGATAGAGCCCTGCTGGTTGTCGCTGCCGATGATGGCCCTATGCCACAAACGCTTGAGCACCTTGATGTCTTGGAATTGCTCGGGGTAAGCGAGCTCACGGTGGCAATTAGCAAAATTGACCGAGTAGACACTGCACGAATCGAGGCGGTAAGAGAGTTGATTGCTTCAGTACTCGCCAGACGTGGCTGGACTGACCCAGAGTATTTTTTGGTGTCGAGCGTGGCAGATCAAGGTATCGATACCCTCAAAGCGCATTTGATGGCGGCCAGCACCCAAACGCTCGCTATTGATGAGAATGAAGGCTTTCGACTGTCAATCGATCGGCGCTTCAATGTCAAAGGCCGGGGACTTGTGGTAACGGGAACCGCCAGCGCTGGGGGTGTGAGCATTGGGGATGCTCTCGTACTACAACCGTCGGGCATAGATCTTAGAGTCAGGGGACTTCGCTGCCACGATCAGAACGTAGATACCGCGCGCTCTGGCCAACGGATCGCCATCAATCTAGCGGGCCGAGTAGAGCTCGAAGGTATAGAGCGAGGCGACTGGCTCACATCCCCCAACAGCATAGAGCCTTCATCACGTCTCGATGTGTCATTTTCGCTACTGCCAGAGGCGCCCTTCGCGCTTAAGCACATCGCTCCCGTAAAGCTTTATCTAGGAGCAAAGCGGGTTAGCGGCAAGCTTGCGCTCGTCTCAACTAGCAAGCGGCGACTCGAGCCAAGCGATGAGTGCCTCGCTCAACTCATCCTCGACGACAAAGTAAGCAGTATGGTGGGAGATCGCTTTGTCATCAGAGACCACGCAGAAACGCGAGTGCTTGGTGGAGGTCGAGTACTCGACCCCAACGGCCCCAAGCAGGGCAAATCCCGAGCGGGTCGATTGCAGTGGCTATCGGCAATGCAAATTACTGACCACGAACTAGCACTCCAAGAGCTATTACAAAACGATCAGGTAGTAGACCTCGAGCGTTTTTGGCGCAGCCGCAATCAAATGAACTTAATGCCAACACCGGCTCACTCACATGAATTCAGCGTGAAGGATCAAACCTTTGCTGTGTCTGAGAGCTATTGGAAACAGGCATGCGAGCAGGTCAGCGCGTTACTGGATGATTTTCATGGACATGCGCCTACTCAGCCCGGTCTACGAGCACCCGAATTAATCAATTACTGCAAACCGTTGTTGGGCACCACACTCACACAGGGCGTTATCGTCGCGCTGGCAAAAGCCCAGTCGATCAAGGAAAAGGATGGCTTTATCCGAACCGCGGCATTTGCCAGTAATGAGCAAGCGGAGGCTATCCCTAATTGGCCCGAAGTCGAGGCGGCGCTCAAACAGGCGGGCAAGGAGATTCCTTTGATACCAGAGCTTGCAGTACAATCGAGGCTTACACAAAATCAGGTGTCTGACGCGTTAAAGGTAGGAGTTGAACGTGGACTCCTGCATCGAATCAGTCCAAATCGAGTCGCCCTGCCCCAACAGCTACTCTGGTTCGCCAATGAGACCATCGCAACTGAGGCGGCAGGCTTTCAGCTGTCTGTAATCGAGCTCAAAACACAGTTTGGTTTAGGCCGGAAACTCACCATTGAGGTTCTCGAGTATTTTGATCGGGTCAAATTCACTCGCCGAATTGGTGACAAACGCATTATCGTCAACGACGACAACGTACTGGACAGATTTAAAACTTAACGCTTGGAAGAGCGACGTCCCCGGTGGGGCGCCTGGTCTTCAACACCAGTGAGGCGCTGACAAAGTGCCTGGTGGGTTCGACTCCTACCTCTTCCGCCATATTTTTGTTAAATACATATAAATCAATGACTTATAATTAAACTTTAGCCATCTGTATTGACCGAAATGCTTGTTTAGATACATCGGGAGATACAACATGAACACGGTTTCTTACCTGTCTGTACGCCATCAAAGATTCTATTTCCGCCGCAGTGTGCCAAAAAACTTGAGAGGTGTTTTCGGTCAGCGGAAAGTTATACGATCATTAATTACATCTGATCTTAGAGTGGCGCAAAGAGCAGCTATAGCAATGGCCGACCTGTTAGACAAACTGTTTGAAAAGATTTCCAAGGGAGCAACTCTACTCACGCAAGAAGAGCTTCGACGGTTTTCTACCAGAGTCTGCCAAGATCAAACCCATGTATTACTAGCAGAAGCACTCGAAACCTTCGACAACAGGTCTGATGAAGATGTGGAACTAGAAGCGTTCACAACAAGAACCTTCAGAGACGAGATACTAGTAGATCTGAAAAATCACGTCTGAGTTCGGCCACTCCTATCGTTGAGAAATATTTTGGCGACAGTGCTGAAAGCTTCTCAAAAGCTATCTACAACCAACTCTGCAGAGCAGCCCTCCATGGACTTGCCGACTTCTACAGTAATGCGGAGTTAATAGTGAAAGGAGAATTGGAGCATCCTGACTTGATCCTTGAGGAGTTATTTTCTGAAGAACAGGAGCAAACAACACCTTGCAACTCTGAATTTCAGTTTCAAGCAGTAGTTGATAAATACCTAGCTCAACAGCAAGGCTTATGGAGTACGAAACAACATCGCAGTGTTCTCGCCATATTTACCTTTTTCGTGGAGTTCATCGAAGTGACAGAGGGCATACGTGCGACCAAACTTTCACTTGAAAACATATCTACTAAGACAGCCAGAGCATTCAAAGAACTTCTCCAGCGATCGCCAAGTAATGCGAAGAAAATTTATCCCACGTTAAATCCAATTGAAATGGTTGATGCAGCAGAGCGTGACGGCGCTAAACTGCTGAGTACAACGACACAGAACAACTACCTTCAGTCGTTAAGCAGTCTCTTTAACTTTGCCATCCAAGAACTGGACTACGTCAGCTCAAACCCCTTCAAAGGGAAAGGAAACACAAAAAAAACTAAGCTGAACAAGCGATCACAGCGTCTTCCCTTTAGTCAGGAGCAATTAACCGACTTGTTCTCGTCACCTCTGTATAAGGGGTGTAAGACACTTGCCTCATGCCACAAAGCCGGACGAATGATCCCAGCAGGATCGCACAAGTACTGGGTGCCACTAATTGGTCTGTATTCAGGTATGCGAGAACAGGAGATTCTTCAGCTTTATGTGGAAGACGTGAGGCAATACGAAAATATTTGGGTATTTGACCTAAACCTTAATCACCCAGACAAAAAGCTCAAAACAATACAATCGAAGCGATTAGTGCCGCTTCATGAGGATCTTATCTCCATGGGTTTTTTAAGTTTTCTGGAAAGCCGCGCAAAACAAGACGCTAAGGGTCGTTTGTTCACAGATGCGCCTATGGCTGCCGACGGGACTTACTCAAGTACGTTCTCCAAATGGTTCAGTCGATACCTTATAAATATCGGCATTAAAACTGACAAAACCAGCTTCCATTCCTTTAGGCACAACATTAAGGATGGTTTCCGTAATTCAGGCTGCTCAGACGAATTAGCAGAGAACTTTGTTGGCAGATCTACAGGCACAACTGGCGAAGCTTATGGACAGGGGTTTTCAGTGGCACGACTGCATGAAGCACTGCATCACATTGAGTTTGATTGCGTTCAAATACCAGTATCTGAAGTGCGTCAATAGAAACCGAACTGCTATTTTTCCGCATACATCAATGCATAGAAAAACCAGTGTTTTCAGGTGTTTCTACTCGTAATGCACAGATCAATATTGGTTGTTTTTTGACTGGTCCAGCCTCACTGATTCCAAAGGTCTTTCGACCGCGAAGTGCTATGGCGTTTACACACTCCAACAGTGTTACTTAGCAAGTTT
>NTKA01000027.1 GCA_002456975.1 Halieaceae bacterium MED-G27 | reverse complement strand
TGGCCATACCATCGTCACCGAGAACAGCGAGTTCCCCGATAACACGATCATCGCCGGAGTGCCGGGTAAAGCCGTTGCGACCCGCGATTGCGGGGACGCCAACTTACTGAACGCGAAATTCTACAGCGCAATGGCTGCCAGCTACTCCGAGGGAAAGGATCGGCTTGATGAGGCGACAGTGAAAGAGGTGCTGAGTAGCCTATCGAGTGGTGACTAGCCAGTTGTTACTAGGTTGGTAATCAGTTGCTGGCGCTGATCTGTGCTTCAAGCGCTGACATAGCACCGCCGTCCAACACCAATTTAAAACCCGCGGCTTGCAATACGGCCTTCGCCTGAGCCGATCGGCGCCCGCTGCGGCAGTATACGATAATATCATCGTCGAGGGTAATCCCTGCATCGATAAGGCTTTGTGGTAGTCCCTGAACAGGGTAGTTATCGGCACCTCCGAGCGCACCTGAGGAGAATTCTCCTTCCGATCTGACATCAACCAAGACGGCGCCATTCTCGTGCGCGACCTTTAGATCCACGGCCGTGTCTGCAGCCATCGATGCATGAAGCGGTAGCAGCGATAGCACTGCCACCACTAATGCCGTGCCTAGGCTGCGACCGACTCTTCCGGTGTGGTGTTGTCTGCTTGTTCGTCTTCGATAATCCATGCGTAGGCGGCCTCTAGCGCTTCTAAGCGCGTCAGAAATTGCATATTAGCCGGTAGATTATCAGCAACACCCAAGCCCGTCAGTACCTGCGCTACCTCAGGTTTGATACCACAAGCGTAGAGCCGCTTGCCGGCGTTGTGGGCATCGACAGCGATGGTTTCAACGGCTCTTGCGGCGGACACATCCATGAAAGGAACATGACTGAAATCCAGCACAATAGCATTGTGATCGCGATGGTTAACACGTTCGCGAACATGGTGCCCCATGTCTGCAGCTGCTCCAAAGCTAAGCGGTCCACCAAAGTCGAATAAGGTCAGGTGATCATCCACCTTCTCTAAAATAGCGGCTTCTTCCGTGCTGACATTCAATGTGTCATCGTCGGTAACTCGCTTCAGCTGAAGGTCTGCGATTTGTTTTACGAAGGCGAGGGCAGCGATAACAACCCCGGCCATGACTGCAGTAATCAGGTCAACAAAGACGGTGAGACCCAATACTAAGGCCATGAGTGCCAGATCGAAACGGGGGCCTTGGTGCGCGCGCTTGAGATAGGCGAAGTCGATAATGTCGTAACCCACTTTGACCAAGATTCCCGCAAGTACCGCCTGAGGGATTTGTGATGCCAGCGGTGCTAGTAGCACAACAACCGCTAGCAGTAAGGCGCTGTGAATCATGCCTGACATTTTGGTGGCGCCACCGGTTCGAATATTGACCACGGTTCTCATGGTTGCCCCTGCGCCGGGGATACCGCCAAAGAGGCCAGCTACTGTGTTGCCGATACCCTGGCCCACAAGCTCTCGATTCGAGTGGTGACGGGTTCGGGTCATATTATCCGCTACCAATGATGTCAGCAGCGAATCAATGGCGCCGAGGACCGCGAGAATAGCCGCCGCCTCGAATACGATGATCGCGGTGTCAGCCTCGATAGCGGGCATGACGAACGAGGGTAGTCCGGTGGGTATGGCACCGAGAACCGGCAGCCCTTCCAGGGTGAGCCCCACAAGAGTTCCAACGATCAAGGCAGCTAGCGGTGATGGGACATACCGACCCCAGGTAGCGGGCCAGCTAAACACCATGGCGAGCGTCAGCAATCCTACAAACAAAGCGCCGAAGTGTGGATCCATAACCGCTGTCGGTACCTCCATGAGCGCGGGGATAGTGCCGCCTCCCTGGGGTTCATGCCCAAAGAGTCTCGCCAATTGAAGAGCAATAATGATGCAACCAATACCACTCATAAAACCCGATACCACGGGGTAGGGTACAAGCCGGATGTACTGGCCGAACCCGAGTACCCCAAAAGCGATTTGCATCAACCCTGCTAACACGACGGTGGCAAAGACCAAGCCCGGATCACCTGACAGTGATGCAAATACCCCCGCAAAGACCACAACCATCGGTCCGGTCGGTCCCGAGATCTGCGAGCCAGTACCGCCAAACAGTGCGGCAAAGAAACCGACAATGATCGCACCGTAGACTCCCGCGATGGGGCCCGCACCGGAGGCTTCGCCGAAGGCAAGTGCGAGCGGTAATGCGACAACACCTGCGGTTAAACCACCGTAGAGGTCGCCGCGAAGATTACTGAGAGTAAAAAAGCTCATAGCTAAGGTAGATCCCTGTTACTGATGTTTACTGGGTGAGTGAGGAGAAGGTGTCGGTGTCGGCGTTGTAGGCCGTCACATCACCGTCGCCGATGTGATAGACCCAGCCATGAATATCGATATCATTGGCAGCAAGCCTCGCTGCTACAGCGGGGTGACTTTTCAGGTGCTCCATTTGCAGCACAACATTGCGCTCGGTGGCACAGAGCAACTCTGCTTTGCCATCTTCGCTTTGCGCTTCGGCAGCTCTCACTGCAGCCCGTGCGTGGTCAACCCAATCTTGCACTCGTGGTATCGCATCGAGGTTCCCGGGGGCCATAGCGCCTTTGATTGCACCGCAATCGGTGTGTCCGCAGACAACAATATGCTTGACGCCCAGTACGGCGGTTGCGAACTCGATCGACGCAACCGTACCCTCAATCGCCTGACCATGGGGTGGCACGACATTACCCGCATTACGGCAGACAAAAATGTCGCCGGGTTGCGTTTGAGTGATCATGCCTGGATCGATTCGCGAGTCTGCACAGGTAATAAACAGCACTTCGGGGCTTTGCCCTGTTGCCAATTGGTCAAATAATGCCTTGTGCTGTGGTACCACTTCATTTTTGAAGCGCGCTACGCCGTCGATAAGTTTCTGCACGAACTGAACTCCTGTCGATGTCATGGAAAATACGCGCGCACTCTATCGATTGGATGTGATAACTGTTAATAATACTTCAATATTTTTTGATAGAAAAAAGCTATCATTCAGCCCATGAGCAGAAAGACGGCAATCAGCCTTAGACAGCTTGATTATTTCAAGGCGATTTCAGAGCTGGGTAGTTTCCGGGGTGCGGCGGATCGGCTGGGTGTGACCCAACCAACGTTGACAGCGCAAGTGGCAGTAATGGAAGAGGCACTGGGTGTGCGGTTGTTCGAGCGCACTCGTTCTGGCGCAAAGCCAACGGTAGCGGCGCGGGAGTTACTACCGGTGTGCGCCCGGATTCAGGAAGAGGTACAGAGCTTCGTGGATACCGCACAGGGCTTATCTGGTGGTGTTGCAGGCACCTTCCGTATCGGTGTCACGCCTACGTTTGGGCCGTATTTGTTACCCCTAGTGCTGCCAAATATCCACCGTCAATATCAGGACCTAAGGCTCTTTGTCCGGGAGGGCGTTCCCGCCGAATTAGATCTTGATCTCCGTAGCGCTAAGCACGACCTAATACTATCCACCCAGCCGCTTGCCGAGACAGGTGTTGAGGTGGCGCCTCTGTATCGTGAGCCGCTAAAACTAATTCTTCCTCTAGATCACCGATTGGCCAAAAAACCCGTGATTAAACAGATGGATTTAGTGGGCGAAGAGGTGTTGACCCTCGATGAACATCACCTGTACCACCGGCAGGTGACCGAGCTTTGTCGTACTTTGGGGGCTAGTACGCGCCGCGACTTCGAGGGTACGTCGCTCGATACCCTTCGCCAAATGGTCGTGATGGGCATGGGCATTACTTTTTTGCCGGCGCTTTATGTGTCGTCTGAAATCCGTGAAAGCGACCCCTTACGGGTCGCCGATGTACACGGCGTGAATATGTATCGTGATCATGCCTTGGCGTGGCGCGCGCAATCGCCCACTAGGCCCTTCTTCCGACAGCTTGCTGCAACCATGCGAGATCTGATTCTGGAGTCGCAAATCCCTGAATTATTGGTACTTGATTAGCGCGCCCATCGAAGGCCGCTAAGCGGCTCGAAGCAGGCGTCTCACAATATTCTTGTTTGTCGGTTGTCGGTTGTCGGTTGTCGGTTGTCGGTTGTCGGTTGTCGGTTGTCGGTAGGTATTCCAAACTACACCTCGATCCTCTGTTGACAGCGGTCGAGGTCGAACAGCCTATGACTCTCTGCTATTTCGGGGCACCAGGCTTGCTCAATAAAATTCATACCCGCGCCAGGTGTTGGCCTGCAAAATCAAACCTGAGACCATGTCATCACAACAACATAATTTGGAGTTTTAGAATGACCACCGCGCTTCAGTCAACGATCGACTTCATCGAAACAGAATTGCAAGACGGGCGTCTCACCATCGCCTTCAATCGTCCGGATGCTATGAACGCCCTGCGACCAGAAATGCTAGCTGAGGCGGCGCGTTTGGTTTCCGCAGGCAGTGCTGATCAATCGGTCAGCGTCGTCGTTCTTACGGGTCGTGGCCGAGCCTTTTCAGCAGGCGTCGACTTAAAAGTACTGCAGGGCATCCAGCCTGAAGACGGCGTGGTAGGCAATCTCTTTGACGAGCCCGCAGCAGCACTTGCTGCGGCTATTCGCGATGCGGGAGTGCCGGTAATCGCCCGGGTGGTGGGCGCTTGCTTTACCGGCGCGCTCGAGATCGCATTGCACTGCGATTTCATGTACACCACGGCTTCAACGAAGTTTGGTGATACCCACGTTAAGTTTGGCTTGAGACCCACCTGGGGGATGTCGCAGACGCTTTCTCGAGCGCTGGGTCAGCGCCGTGCCCGCGAGCTTTCGTTTACCGCGAAAACGTTTTTAGGACATGACGCCAAAGACTGGGGTTTGGCTAACGAAGTGTTCGATGAGGCCACTGACCTCGATGCCGCACTTGACGATACCTGTCGCAGGATTGTTGGTAATAGCGCCGATGCTGTCGCTGCGGTTAAAGACCTTTATCGCCAGTCTGAGCGCGAGGTCGGTATCAAAGAATCGCTCAAAATAGAGGGTGCCAACCAATACGCGATCTCGGATACGGCAGAGCGCTTGTCCACCTTTTAGCAGTCATCGGGTGAGGGAATTTAGACAGTATTCTGATCTGAGAAAAAAGACCAAAATCCATCTATTGCTTGCCCACAATTAACGCTTTACATTCCGCCGATCAGTCGAGGAGTCGGATCGATGTCAGCGTTAAAACAGTGCATGGAATCGCTTTATTACGAAGTGATTCCAATGAAGGGCTATGAGGCCGGTCTCGATCACTTGAATGCGGGCGACAAGGTGGGAATCACCTGCTCACCCAAGCAGGGGATTCAATACACCCTCGATACCGTAGCGCATATTCAGCCGCGTGGATTCCAGGTTACTCCACACCTCGCCGCGCGCCAGATCAAGAACCGACAGCACCTAGCCGATATGGTCAGTTTTCTGACCGATCAGGGTGTCACATCGATCTTCGTTCCCGGGGGTGATGTCGATGTACCCATGGGTGACTATGATTCGTCAGCGGCGGTGCTTGCTGATCTCGCTGAGATGGATCATCCGTTCACCAAAATCGGCGTTGCTTCCTATCCAGAAGGCCATCCAGCTATTCCCGATGACGTGCTATTCGATGCATTGAAAGCGAAGCAAGGTATTGCCACGCACATGGTGACTCAGATGTGTTTTGACATGAAGGCACTGCTGAAGTGGTTAAAGACGATGCGCGATGCCGGCATTACCACGCCCGTCTGGATTGGATTGCCTGGCGTGATGGATCGTATGAAGCTATTCAAAACCTCGCTTCGCATCGGTGTCGGTCAGTCGGCTAAGTACGCGCGCAAACAAAAGGGCCTGGCGGGCATGTTACTCAGAAGCTCGACCTACAAGCCCGATGCACTTCTTAAAGAGCTCAAGCCAGCGATGGATGATGAGCGTATGGCGGTTGAAGGGTTGTATATCTTCACCTTCAACCAAATCGACAACACCGTTCAGTGGTCTCAAGAACAATTAAAGCGCATTAAGTAAGCGCACCACCGGAGCACTCCATGTCTCAATTACCGCAATTCGCGATGTCTATCGGGCCACGCGTTCGCCAGTCTGCCTTTTTTGACGCCACCGTCGCCGCAGGCGTGAAGTCATTAACCATTTACAACCACATGTACTTACCCGTGCATTTTGGTGACCCGCTCGCCGAGTATTGGGGCATGGTCGAAGGCGTCATTCTCGCCGACCACGCGGTGCAGCGGCAGGTCGAAATCACTGGCCCTGATGCACTCGAGTTGGTTCAGTTACTAACACCTCGGGAAATGTCGACCTTGGCAGTGGGGCGCGGGCGCTATGTCGTGTTTACCGATCATAATGGCGGCATCATTAACGATGCCGTCCTCCTGCGTGTTGAAGACGACAAGTACTGGCTGTCGCCAGGTGATGGAGACTTGATTTTATGGGCGCAGGGCATCGCCGTAGGTCGCGGACTCGATGTTAGCGTGACTGAACCAGACATCTCACCCCTGCAGTTACAGGGCCCGCTGTCACCCCATGTTGCCAAAAAGCTATTTGGCGAAATTGCGGTCACCATGGGTTATTACCATTGTCACGAACTCGAGCTCAACGGCATTCCCGTCGTGTTAACCCGCACTGGTTGGAGCGGCGAATTGGGTTATGAGATTTACCTGCTCGATGGCAGCCGCGGGACCGAATTGTGGGATCTCATCATGGCAGCAGGCGAGGAGCACGGCATCATTCCAGCCTGTCCGTCTCTACCGCGGTCGGTCGAAGGTGGCATTTTGTCCTACGTCTCTGATATCACACGCGATGACACACCTTTTACGATTGGACTCGGGCGTTTAATCGACGTCGATAAGCCCAGCGATTATATTGGCAAGGCAGCATTACAGCGTCTCGCAAAAGAGCCCACGCCCCGCAAGCTGGTCGGCGCCAACTTTGGTGGTGAGCCGGTTGGCAGTAACGATAAGTTCTGGGATGTGTACTCGGGTGACGACGTGGTGGGTCGAATCACCCGTTGCTGTTATTCCCCACGACTCGAGCACAACATTGCGCTCGTTAATGTCCCCACCGAGTTAGCCGAGCCTGGCACCAAGGTGAAGCTCGATATCCGAGGTGAGTTGGTGGATGCCGAGATTGTCGCCTTGCCCTGGTTCCAATCGCACAAGACGATCCCCGGAGGTATCTGATCTTGTCAGCTGGGTTGCTCGACGCGCAGCGTCAGTAACCCGGCAATGATCATGCTGACGCTGCCGACGATGTTCGGAGTTGTTGCTGGGTAACTGAGGCAAGGAATTGATCATGAGTGGGGAGTTGGCTGACGGTATCACCCACCATGGCTCGAAGTTCCGCAAACATCCTAAGCATTTTCTGTTCGCTCAAACTGTCAGCGATGGGGTGATAATCATCGGGAATGAGCCCCTGGCCCAACATCACCTGATACCAAGCGACTTCAGCAAATAACTCATCGCTGTAGCGCAGAACTCTGCCAGAGTGCTTGAATAGCTCGATCTTTTGTTCGAGCGTATCTGGGATGCTCATATTGCGACAATTGACCCAAAACTGAGAGTCAGTCCGTTGATTAATTTTGTAATGGAGAATGATGAAGTCGCGGATTTGCTCAAATTCCAGTTTCGACTGCTTGTTGAAGGCATCGATGTCGATCTGACGAATCCCCTGATGCGGGAAGTTATCCATTAAGCGGCGTATCCCAGTTTGGATTAAATGGATACTGGTGGACTCGAGTGGCTCCAAAAATCCGCTGGCAAGTCCCAGCGCAACTACATTCTTGTTCCACTGGAGTTTCCTCCGGCCAGTCTTGAACGGAATCTGCCGGGGCTCAGCCAGGGGCGGACCTTCGAGGTGGCTCAGTAATGTGTGGCAGGCCTCGTCGTCGCTGACGTAACTACTGCAATAGACGTGGCCGTTACCTGTACGGTGCTGGAGCGGGATGTTCCACTGCCACCCCGCTTTGTGCGCGATCGATCGGGTGTAGGGGCGAATTGGACCTGTTGACTCTGAGGGGACTGCGACGGCTCGATCACAGGGTAACCAATGCGACCATTCTTCATAGCCTGTTTGCAGCGCCTGCTCAATGAGGAGGCCCCTGAACCCAGAACAATCCAAAAATAGGTCGCCTTCAATCTCTTTACCTGACTTCAGCGTCAGCGATTTGATGAAGCCAGTGTCAGAGCAGGTAGAACTGTGGTCCACAATCCCCTCGACTCGGGTAATGCCCTGCGATTCACAATAGCCCCTGAGGTACTTCGCATAGAGTCCAGCATCGAAGTGATAGGCGTAGGGAAGACCGCCGTCACTTGTTCCCGATCGTGATGACACTTTGCCAAATTTGTGTCGAACCGCAGCTTGGTAGTTCGGTGAGAAATCCCAGAAATCTGCTTCGATTCCCAATTGCTGACTACGCACCCAAAAGTTGTGAAAGGGACAGAAAGCAAAGTCGCGACCAACATCACCGAAGGCGTGCATATAGCTGTCGCCGAGCTCCCCCCAATTTTCAAACTGAATCCCCAACTTGATGCTACCTTGGGTCGACTTTAGAAAATCGTCTTCATTGAGACCGAGGGCGTTGTTAAATCGAATAACCGGCGGGATGGTCGCTTCTCCAACACCCACTATACCGATCTCCTCGGACTCGACTAAGGTGATCGAAATCACGCGGCTCATCATTCGCACTAGTAGTGCAGCGGCGTTCCATCCCGCGGTTCCACCACCCACGATCACGATATTTTGGATCGGCTGTCCTAGCATTATCTTATTATCCAATACGTCAGGGCATTTACTTAAAGCCAAGAGTAACTAATGTCGCACCGAGTTGTAACGAATCAGAGCTACTCCTTATTCGGAAATTTCGTCAATTCCACCCTAGACAAGCTGTGGATACGGGATCAACAATGAGCTAAACCGAGCGAGCAAATAAAAAACGATTGCTCGTGTTTCAAACGGGTCGCGAGGTTATCGCGCTACCCGATGCGGTAGGCATCTTTTTGCGACAGGAGAATAAAATGAAAAGCCGAGCAGCAATCGCATTTAAAGCAGGTGCGCCCCTAGAGATAGCCGAGGTCGATGTCCAAGGACCGCGAGCGGGCGAGGTGATGATCGAGATTAAGGCGACCGGCGTCTGCCACACCGATGCGTTTACCTTGTCTGGCGACGATCCAGAAGGGGCCTTTCCCGCTATCTTAGGACACGAGGGTGCAGGTATTGTCGTCGAGGTGGGAGAAGGTGTTAAGTCACTGAAGCCCGGCGATCATGTTATCCCGCTCTACACTCCTGAATGCCGAGAGTGCAATTTCTGTCTCCATCCACGCACCAATCTCTGTCAAGCGATTAGGGAAACCCAAGGACAGGGTTTAATGCCTGATCACTCTAGTCGGTTCTCACTCGATGGCGAGCCGATACTCCATTACATGGGTTGTTCGACTTTTTCCAATTTCACGGTATTGCCTGAAATTGCGGTAGCGAAAGTGCGAGAAGACGCGCCCTTCGAGAAGATTTGCTACATCGGCTGCGGCGTTACCACAGGCATTGGCGCGGTCGCTTTCACCATGAATGTGGAAGCGGGTTCTACCGTCGCTGTTTTTGGCTTAGGGGGTATTGGGCTTAACGTCATTCAGGGTGCTCGACTCGTTGGAGCGACACGGATCATTGGGGTCGATCTAAACCCTTCGAAGGCAGATCTCGCGCGCCAGTTCGGCATGACCGATTTTGTTAACCCCAGCGAGGTCGACGATGTAGTTGACCATCTTATCCAGATGACCGGGGGTGGTGTTGATTACAGTTTTGAGTGTATTGGAAACGTCAATGTGATGCGGCAGGCCTTGGAGTGCTGTCACAAGGGTTGGGGGCAAAGTTGCATCATCGGAGTCGCTGGAGCCGGCCAGGAAATCTCAACGAGACCATTCCAGTTAGTCACAGGACGCTCTTGGCGTGGTACCGCATTTGGTGGCGCCCGGGGTCGGACCGATGTTCCGAAGATCGTCGATTGGTATATGGAAGGCAAGATCAACATTGACGAGATGATCACGCACACCATGCCGCTAGATCAGATCAATGATGCCTTCCATTTAATGCACGAGGGTAAAAGCATTCGATCGGTGGTGACGTTTTAATGTCATTTGAGCTGCTGTCTTCGATCCGCTGTTTTGGTGGCGAGCAACGTCGCTACCAACGATTTTCCGAAGCGTTGGCGTCTGACACGGTATTTTCGGTCTATATGCCGGCGACCTCTGTCTCGACTCCTGTTCCCGTGCTGTATTACCTGTCCGGCCTAACCTGCACCGATGAAAATGCAGTGACAAAAGCTGGCGCGCAGCGAGTAGCAAGTGAGCTGGGTATCGCCATCGTGTTCCCTGATACGAGCCCCAGAGGAGAGGGCGTTGCTGACGACCCCGAAGCTGCCTACGACCTAGGTCTAGGGGCCGGTTTCTACCTAAATGCCACCCGTGAGCCGTGGGCGTCGCACTATCGCATGGAGGAGTACATCACCGAGGAGTTGCCCGGATGGCTGACTGAAATTGACGGACTCGATGTCAGTCGAAGTAGCCTATGTGGACACTCGATGGGTGGTCATGGGGCGATGACCCTAGCTTTCAAGAACCCTGGTGCTTACCGCTCTGTCAGCGCTTTTTCTCCTATCTGCGCACCCACAAGTTGCCCCTGGGGGCACAAGGCATTCACCGCTTATTTAGGTCCGGATGAGTCCGAGTGGAAGGCGCATGACGCCACTGAACTGATTCTTGCTGGAGCGCAACAGATTCCGGTTTTGATCGATCAGGGTGGTGCTGACGGATTTCTAGAAGAGCAACTGAAACCAGAGCTTTTGATGGCTGCTTGCAACGAGACTGGTTTCGAGGTGACGTACCGCGAGCAAGCTGGCTATGACCACAGTTACTACTTTATTGCTTCGTTTATCGAAGATCATCTTCGATTTCATGCGATATATCTGCGGTAACGCCCGTCGCTCTCGTGGGTCATGAAGGCCAAGATTATTGGAGACTTGATTGGTGAGTGGGGCTTGCAAGTTAATAGCTAAAGTGGCCTGTCGCCGTATTTTCTCAAAGGCGATAACTGGGTGTTTACAGAGCGAGAAAAATATCGAGTCCACTGAGTACTAAGACTAGACGTAGGATCAGTTTTGAGCGTTTATCCAGCGCGTCGAACTGCTTTTTTAGCTCAGCAATCTCTTCTTTAGCGCTGTCGCTTGCCTCGGTAATCTTTTCCCGACTCGCAGCGATGGCAGCAGCAGCGGCGACGCCCGCTGATGACACACCCATGGCTCGAAGCAGTCGGCGACGACTTAGTAGCGATGTGTCTTGCGCGGGTGCGGTTGCTTGGTCCGGTGGTATGTCGGTTGAGCCGTCATCGGTCATGATTGATTGAATACCGGTTTGCGTTTTTTCATAAATGCCAGCATACCTTCGTTGGCATCGGGAGTCCCCAGAGTCTTGTGAACAGCGGCTAATTCGTCTCCGATCGATTGCTCGAGGGTTTTGGTTTCGAAGCCAACGATAGTAGCGAGCACGGCCTGAACTGCGAGTCGCGGCTGTTTCGCGATTTCTTCACCCAGTACTTGGGCGCGCGATTTGAGTTCCTCGATAGGCACGATTTCGGTTACCAGGCCCATGGCTAAAGCTTCGTGACCATCGATTTTGCGTGCGCGCAAAATCATATCGAGTGCATTTTGACGACCCACCGCACGGGGTAGACGCGCTGAACCGCCCCAAGCGGGAACCGACCCAAGATCCATTTCGGGTAAGCCAATTTTCGCTCCGGTGTCGGCCGCGATTCTGAGGTGACAAGCCAGCGGCAGTTCGAGTCCAGCGCCCAAACAGAAGCCAAAGAAGGTTGCGATTGCCGGTGTGCCACCATTTTCAATCATCTCGAGGACACGATGGCGCTGAGCGAAGAACGCCTCGGGACTACCGGCACGCTTTATACCCTCTGGTATCTGCCGAAGGTTCATGCCAGCAGAAAAGTTGTCCAGCCCCTCGCCGGTGAATACCATTGCGCGGACGTCGGTGTCTGCAAGCACATCTGGTAGCTGCTCTTCCAGTCGGTCGATGTAATGCACGCTCATGAGATTCCAAGGTGGATCATTCACGCTGAACGTTGCGACATTGTTTTTAACGGAATACAGATAGGGATCAGACATTGAGTACTCCCTTATTTATTGAGTTGAGTGATTTGTACATTACCAAAGCATCGACATAGCCCTGTGATGGGTGTCTGAAGGCTCCCGGCAGGAGACCGACCGTGTCGAACCCTAACTTTTGCCAGAGCACCACGGCACCTACGTTACTACTCGCCACAAAATTGAACTGCATCGCTCGGTAGCCCATCTCTTGAGCGATGATTTGCGAGTGCTCACACATTTGTCTCGCAATGCCACGACCGCGAGCTTGGTCGGGCACCATATAGCCACAGTTGCAGACATGATCACCGGGGCCATCCTGATTGGTTTTAATGTAGTAGGTGCCGAGGACTTCGCCAGCATCTTCAAACAAAAATGTCTGTCGCGATTTGTCTAGCCAAAGCACACGACCTTGCTCATAGGTGGTCGCCGGGTCATAGGCATAGGTATCACCGGCCTCGACAATCGGTTGGAAAATCGGCCAGAGCAAAGGCCAATCTTCACCGGTAGCCTCACGAATCACTATTGGTTTTCCTCGGACAACTCAACTGAGCGCGACTTAAAAAATGGTGTAAATAAAGGGCGCAATGGCCGAACCCTGGGTTAAAACAATCAACGTACCGAGCAACAGCATGATGGCGATAATGGGCGCCATCCACAGCTTCTTGCGCTCGAGCATAAATCCCCATAGGTCTCTTAATAGATCAAACATCAATAAGGTCTCTCAAAGTGGCTGGCGTCACGGACTTTGCTCGCGACGCGGTAGCTCTTGTCATCGGTGCGCGAGAGCTTTCGCATCAGGGTATCTCTGCCCCCGACTTTCATGGCTAGCCCTGTCGGAACGAAGACCACAGTGTAGAGCAGAAACAGGATAATGCGGGTATTGAGGTAGGCCATGACCAGACCAAAATGCATCCACAACTGATAGAGCGGACTGAGTACGGGTGGAAACACGAGGCTCGCTGAGGCCAGAATGGCTGCGAATAGCCAGGGCCACGTTGGCCAGGTGGCAGCAAAGAGCCACGGCAATAAAAGCCCAAATAAGCTGACCACGATTGCCGAAAAGGTCAGTCCGAATTGCCTCAGGCCGTTGCGATCGAGTTTTGGGATAGTTTGTTGGCTCATAGTCTATTCATCAATCGAGTTCGAACTCGTCCTTCCAAGATTCCTCATCCGGGAAATCGGGTTGCTGGGATTTTTCGAGGAGACAGTTTTCCAGCACGAGATAGTCCATCTCGGTGCGCATGAAGCAGCGATAGGCATCCTCGGGACTAGCGACGATCGGTTCGCCTCGGACATTGAACGATGTATTCACCAGTACTGGACAATCTGTAGCCTGATCAAACTCACTTAGTAATTGATGGAAACGCGGATTGGTGTCTTTGTGGACGGTCTGGATTCGTGCCGAGTAATCGACGTGCGTCACAGCGGGTATGGCTGAGCGCGCTACCTTTAGCTTATCGATCCCAAAGAGTGCTTCTGCCCCAGGCTCGGGCGATAGGCGCTTGTCAGGATGTACTTCCGACACAATGAGCATGTAGGGGCTGGGCGCTGTCGTATCAAACCAGTCGGATACCTTGTCAGCAAGTACTGCAGGCGCAAAGGGGCGGAACGATTCACGGTTCTTTATTTTCAGGTTCATCGTGGTCTGCATATCGGGATTGCGGGCATCCCCCAGAATCGATCGCGCGCCAAGCGCTCTGGGACCGAACTCCATCGGACCATTGAACCAGCCAACGACGTTACCCGTGGCGAGCAAGCCTGCGACTTTGGGTAGTAGCGAGCCATCATCCATAGTCGCGAAGGGAATCGCTGACTCATTGAGATAGCCAATGACGTCATTGTTGCTATATGACTGACCAAGATAGCTCCCACACATTGCATCAGCCGGTTGTGGCGTTCTCGATTTTCCAAGATATTCATGCCAGGTCGCTAATGCTGCACCCAATGCACCGCCAGCGTCGCCCGCAGCGGGTTGCACCCAAATCTCGCTTATCCCGCTCTCGCGTTGCACCCGGCCATTGGCAACGCAATTCAGCGCGACACCGCCGGCCAGGCAGACTTTATCGACGCCGAGCTCGCTAGTAGCCGTTTTGACCAGTCGCAATACGATCTCCTCGGTAACGGCTTGTATCGAGGCTGCGATATCCATTTCTCGCTGCGTTAACTCAGCTTCGGACTTACGGGGTGGGCCACCGAACAACGCATCAAACCGCTGGTTGGTCATGGTAAGACCGGTGGCATAGCTGAAGTAACGCATATCGAGACGAAAGGTGCCGTCGGGTTTGAGATCGATCAGCTCGTTAAAGATGAGATCGACATACTTGGGCTCCCCGTAAGGTGCGAGTCCCATTAGCTTGTACTCGCCCGAGTTCACTTTGAAGCCGGTGTAGTAAGTAAAGGCTGAGTAGAGCAGGCCAAGCGAATGCGGGAACTGGATTTCCCACTGTGGCGTCAGTTGGTTGCCATCGCCCAACCATACCGAGCTCGTTGCCCATTCGCCCACACCATCAAGGCAGAGCACTGCCGCTTTATCGAAGGGACTTGGAAAGAAGGCTGAGGCTGCGTGAGAGCCGTGATGTTCGTGGAATAACAGCGGCGGTAAGCTCGACTGCTCGAGTCCCGATAGGCCTGCAAGCTCTCGCTTGAGAGTCACTTTGAGGAAGAGTTTTTCCTTCAACCATACCGGGATGGCCAACAAAAAAGATCGAAAGCCTCTTGGCACGTAGCTGAGATAGGTTTCCAGCAAACGCTCGAACTTGATCAGCGGCTTATCGTAGAACGTCACATAATCGATATCTGCGAGTGTCAGTCCAGCGCGGTCGAGACAAAACTCAATGGATTTAGCTGGGAAGGCCGCATCGTGTTTTTTTCGGGTGAAGCGCTCCTCCTGCGCCGCAGCCACAATCTCACCATCGACAAGTAATGCGGCGGCACTGTCGTGGTAGTAGGCTGAAATGCCCAAAACATTGATTGGTTTGCTCATTAGGGTAAAACTAGCGCCGCTCTGGAAATGGCGCCGCTGATTCAGCAACGGCACCGACTAAATTCACTAGGATAAGCGCTTGTGCCCCAGTTAAAAAACCTTGTATTCACCTTGATCACCGTATTGGTGGTTCCGTTGGTCTTTTTTCTGCTGATTGAAGTCGGATTGACGGCGGCTGGTGTCGGAAAAAGCTACGCCTACTTCAAAGAGATCGAGATACAGGGAGAAATTCATTTTCAAGAAAACTCCGACTTCGCCGATCAGTTTTATCCCGCTTCGTTAAACGTAGGCCCTCTACAGAATACGTTTCTTGCAGCGCCATCGGAGAACCGTCTGCGCGTCTTGATATTGGGCGGCTCGGCAGCAATGGGTTTCCCACACAAGAATCACGGCGTGGATCGTTTGCTCGCAGCGCAGCTACAGGCGATGTTGCCCGGGAAAGAGATAGAAGTGATTAACACGGCCATGACTGCAGTTAATTCGCATGTGGTCTACGAGGTGGCCCGGACTCTGCCGCATGACGTTGCAGATTTCGCGATCATTTTGATGGGTAACAACGAAGTGGTGGGTCCCTATGGCCCGGGCACTTTGAATCAGAACTTTTTGTCTAATTTAAACGCCATTCGTTTGCTTCAGGGGCTTAAGCGGTTGCGTCTGTGGCAGGCGATTGAGGGGATCTTGAGCTCCACCCTCCAGGGTGACGCAGTGGCTGACCTTGAATGGCAGGGTATGCAAATGTTTGTTGAGAACGGGGTTGCGCTCGACGACCCTAGAATGGCTGACGTTTACAGTCAATACGAAACCAATCTTAGGGATACCGTGGACTTGTTGACCGAGAAGGGCATGCATGTGGTGTTGTCGACAGTCCCAGTTAATCTTCGAGATTCAGCGCCATTTTTGTCAGTGCAAAACGCAGATCTGAATGAGCCGGAAAAACAGCGGTTTGCGAGCGTTCTGGAAACGGCGTGGGCTCAGATGGATCGAGGTGATTGGGCGGGGGCTGCCGGTGCGTTTCAGGATGCGATCAATATTGATGCTGGTTTTGCTGAGGCGCACTTTGGATTAGCTCAAGCCTTAGATCGACAAGATCAATACGACAGCGCTCGATCTCATTATCAGCAGGCGCTTAATTTCGACGGTCTGCGTTTTCGCGCCGATACCGAAATCAACCAAATCATTCGATCCGTTGCCGGTGAGCTAGACGCGGATGACGCAATGTTTATTGATAGCGATAGTATTTTCAACGACGCCAGTGCGCCCCATGTGCTCGGGTGGAATCTTCTGTTGGAGCACGTGCATTACGACTTCTCGGGTAATGCCTTACTAGCCGATCAGTTTTCTCAGGCCATTGTTGAGGCAGTCGAACAGCCATTTCAGCCGCTTCCTCGCGCTGAATTAGCAGCGAGGGTGGGCTACCCAAATCACGAGACGATTGAAAATATAAAAGGCTTGCGTGCAATGGCTGAGCAGCCGCCGTTCCCGGGGCAGAGCAATTACGCCGAGTTTTTAGACTTCCTCGATACTAAGCTCGATGAGACAACCCGTGAGGTGGGCAGTCCAGCTGCAGCGTTTGAACGCCGGCAAGCCGTAGTGCGGGCAGGAACCGGTGACTGGCGATTTCATTTTGAAATGGCTGCATTGGCCAAGTTCCTGAGGAAGACGCGACAAATGGAGTTCCACTTAAAGCAGCTTGTCGCGCTTTACCCTCACAACCGCGAGACCTATATAAACCTTGTCGAGCTTCTCGGTCGTCAGGGCCGCTGGGATGATGCGGTACCGTACCTAGAGACAGCAATGCACTACACGAGGGATCGGGAGGATTTGGTGACTGAAACCAAGGGGTTTCTCGGTACAGCATTGTTGCGAACAGGTCAGGCGGAGCGCGCTGAAGAGGTACTGCTGAGTTTGCCTGCCGATTACCCGGAGAACATTGGTGCGAGTTTCCGCGCCTACGGCAACCTGATTAGGCAGGCGCGAGATGATGGTAAGCCCGAGAAGGTGGCCGAGTATGTCTACGACTTAAAAGCCTATGCGGCGGACCGGATCGATGAAGGGGCTAACGCGAATTATTCACGCTTCAATCAGCGAATGTCACAGCTGCTCACAATTGCGGGTTACGAAGCCGAAGCCGCTCTCTGGGCAAAGGGCCTGCCTTCTCTTTAGCCCACGTCGGTCGCCACTTTGTGGTTTAGGCGCTCTGGTGCAGTGGCGCTGAATATTGTTAAGCTCAAACCACTGACAAGGCGAGGGACGCGATTATGATGCCGATGGTAAAGACCGACAATCGTTCGGGTGTGGTTTGGTTAACACTAAGCCAGGGCCAACGTCGCAATCCACTCTCCAGTGAGATGCTCACCGCCCTAAGTGATTGTTTGAATGATGCTTACGCGGATGAGGCTGCTCGCGTCATCGTAATTGCCGCCGAGGGTCCAGTTTTTAGTGCCGGGCATGATCTGTCTGAAATGGCGCGGCGAGAGTCGGAAAATCAGGACGAGTGGCGCGCTCGGGTGTTGGCTATTCTGGAACTTTGTGCCGAGATGATGCAGGGCATTGTGCATGCGCCAAAGCCCGTCATAGCCTGCGTTCAAGGCACTGCCACCGCCGCGGGCTGCCAATTGGTGTCGGCCTGTGATCTTGCCATCGCATCCACTGATGCGAAGTTTTGCACGCCCGGCGTCAACATGGGTGCCTTCTGCACAACGCCACTGGTCGGTATCGGCAGGAATCTATCGCGTAAACACGCACTGGAAATGGCACTCACCGGTGAGATGTTCGATGCAGCTACTGCTGAGTCTTTTGGCTTGATCAACCGATCGGTTCCCAGTGACTCGCTGATTGAAGAAACCCAACTCCTCGCCGATCGCATTGCATCGCGCTCGTCACAGGCAATCGCAGGCGGAAAATCGGCGTTTTATCAGCAGATCGAGATGCCATTGCCCGATGCCTTTGCCTTCGCTAATGAGGTGATGCTCGACGGTATGACATCGTCCGACTCCAGGGTTGGTGTCAAGGCATTCATGGAAAAACGCGAGCACAAGTGGAACTAGCAGACCCGTGTTAATCGACACCGATGAGGGTCTTGCCTCGATTTTTCAGCGGGTCAAACGTATCGCCCTAGTAGGTGCAAGCGTCAAACCCGAGAGGCCAAGTCACCAGGTGATGCAATTTCTGCTCGATGAGGGCTTTGAGGTGATTCCGGTGAACCCGGGTCTTGTGGGTCAGACCTTGCTCGGTTGTGAGGTGGTCGGGAGTCTCGAGGCAATCTCGGGGCCGGTGGATATAGTTGACGTGTTTCGCCAGCCATCGCAGCTACCTGAGATCGCACAATCTACGATTGCGATTGCCGCGCCGCTTTTATGGACCCAGCTCGACATTCGTCATCAGGCTGCCGAGGAGCTGGCACTCGAGCATGGTATCAATCTTGTCGTCGACCGCTGTCCCGCGATCGAAATTCCGCGTTTGAAACGTTTGGGATTGCTTTAGCCCGCCACTATTACCAATAGAGCGGGCCCTGGAGACAGCTGGATTACAAGGACTTACCTTGGGTTTCTTCGAGCTGCGATAGCGACCACAGCGTTAGACCAGCGGCAACCGCTATGTACACCGATACGTAGGTAATACCGAAGTTATTCCACAGCATGACCGCAATCATGGGAGCTAATGCGCCGCCCAAAATAGCGCCAATCTGATAGCCGAGAGAGGCTCCAGAATAACGAACTTCAGTGGTAAAAAGCTCGGTGAAGTACGCGGCCTGCGGGCCGTATTGCATGCCGAGGAATAGCAGACCCATAGTGACAGCCAGCAAAATAGCAGCTGCGCTTCCCGTATCAATGAGTGGGAACAGTGCGAAGCCCCAAAGCCCTGTAAGGATGGCGCCCCAGCGATAGATTTGTTTACGACCAAGCCGGTCTGAAAGGCCCGAGAAATAGAACTGTGTCGGCACCATAATGGCGGCCGCAATGAGGACAGCACCCAGCATAGTATCTCTCGATAGTTCTACCGACGGTGAGTTCATGCCGTAGGCAATAACAAAGGCTACTAAGATGTAGAAGGTTACCTGCACCGATAGGAAGGCACCGGCGGCGAGCATGATGCGGCGTGGATACTTTCGGATGGCTTCGATGACCGGCGAGCGCTTGACCTCGACTTTGGGAGCATCCGTCTCAGCTTGTGCCGCACTCAGTGATTTGAACGCATCGGTATCTTCGATCTTGAGCTGCACGTACATCGAAATGCCGATCAGTACCACGCTTGCGATAAACGGTAGGCGCCAGCCCCAGTCCATAAAGGCTTCTTCGCTCATACTCGCTGAGACACCAATAAAAGCTAGATTGGCGAGAATCACGCCTATAGGCGCGCCCGCCTGAGCGTATGCCCCGTACCAGCCTCGCTGATCAGCCGGCGCGCTTTCCGTTACCAATAGCATCGCGCCACCCCACTGACCGCCGATGGCGAGGCCTTGTACAAAACGCAAGGCGACGAGTAGCAGCGGTGCCGCGATTCCGATCGTTGCATAAGTGGGTAGGAAGCCGATCAAAGTTGTGGCCACACCCATCATCATTAGAGCCACTACCAATGTTCTTTTGCGACCGATTCGATCACCAAAATGGCCAAAGATCAGACCACCTAAGGGTCGTGCGATGAAGCCAACGGCAAAGGTGCTAAACGAAATAATCAGTAACACCATTGGCGGTAGTTCCTGAGGAAAAAACGCCTTGGGGAAAATAATGGCTGCGGCGGTGCCGTAAAGGAAAAAGTCGTACCACTCGATACTGGTTCCGGCGAGCGAGGTCATCGCTACTTTGCGCATGTTGGCTTGTTGGTCCTGCCCCGTTGCGTTCGTCATTGATCCGTCTCTTTTTGTTTGAATTTAGATCCTATCTCACTCGTGTATGCGATAGAACCCGCAAAATACAGAGAGCCTTGAGGTACCACCGGACGCTTTTTTGGATTGGGGCTAAGATGCCTATTCAGCCCGATTTTCAGTTTCTTGGTCATCTACTTACTCGGTTCGATTTGCCGGATGACGTTGACGCCGCATCGGCCACCGCCGCAGGTGGAGTATTGTTCACAGCTTTGTAATGCTCTTGTATCGCGGGTGTCATATTGAGATGTTTTTCTAACGTGGCACTAGTACGTCGGTTGCAGTGGTCACCGTTGGTTAAAACTCTCGCTTCATTTAGGTTCGTAGTGTTGATATCACGAAAAACGCTGGTTCAAGGAAATATCTTTACGCTCAATAGCAGTAGGTAACTCGGTACACGTCGATATGATATTGACTCCGTCACAAGTCTGCGGTCATCGTGGAGCCGCTGAAAAGTTTCCCGAAAATACCCTGGCTGGCTTTGAGGCAGCGCATGCTGTGGGAGTTGGATTGGTAGAAACCGATATCCAGATGCTCGCCGATGGAGAGCTCGTTCTCTTTCACGACGAGCGACTGGGCCGGACCGTATCGGGTGACGCGCCAATAGCCGAGCTTTGCTGGAATGATGTTGCGTCGTTAGACGTTGGTAGCTGGAAGGGGGCGCAATTTAGTGATCAACGCATTCTTCGCGTAAAGGATTTGCTGGACTGGCAAAAGGCGGCCACCGATGCTCCGAGTATTATCTGGGAAATGAAGTTATCCCCTAATGATTCTCAAACCCGTACTTTTAATGCGGCGCAGGCGGTCTCTCGGGAGCTATACGGGCTGGACCACACCGGGCACATGCTGACTTCTTTCAATCGGATGTTTATTACATACGTCCGACCTTTGTTGCCCAAAATGCCCATGGCCTTGTCTAGCGTGGAGTTTCCCAAGGATTGGAAGACCTTTTGTCAGGTTCATAAACTGGAGGCCCTCCATTTGGATGGCACGCGGTTAACCGAAAAACAGGCCAAACTGGTGAAAGACGCGGGCTTGATATTGCGTTGTTACACCATTAACGACCCTGCACTTGCCGAGCGCCTATTCGACTGGGGTGTCGATACGATCTTCACCGACTCACCTGATGTGTTTCTCGAGTGAGTAGCAGCTAACATCAGTTTCGGAGGTACATTAAGGGGGCCTCTCAGCTATTGTCTTGTTCGCCTCGCGTCTTCCGCTTTTGGTCCCGGCCTCAACTGTCGCTGTTAAACAGCACCAAATTCGATTTCTAGCTGTTTCCGATGCTTGGTAGCTCGAGTGGCTTCCCAGGGCTTCAACTGTCCCGGATTGCGACGCCGACGAGCAACGTGAGTCTTTACTCGTCGCTACTATCAAATGCTTGTGCAGTTATGGATGTGCCGGCGCTCAAGTTGTGATTACATTCGAGCTCAACAAGGGAGCCAGTCGATGACCTCAACAAGCTACTTCGGACCCGACAGTCAACTCGGGAAGCAGCGCTGCTATATCAATGGAAGGCATCATAAGAATGCCTCAGGCGCGACCTTTGAAACTCGCTACCCCGGAACAGGACGAGTGATTTGTCAGGTTGAGGAGTCGGGGCAAGCCGAGGTCGACGCGGCGGTACAATCTGCCAAAGACGCGTTCGAATCTTGGTCCACAACCCCTGCCGCAGAGCGCGGCCGTATTCTCAGGCGAGCTGCCGCGATGTTGAGAGCGCGCAACGAGCAGTTGTCACAGCTTGAAACCCTCGATACCGGAAAGGCGATTCAGGAGACTTCGGTGGTGGATCTCATAACCGGTGTTGGGGTGCTCGAGTACTACGCCAACATTGCCCAAAGTGTTCAGGGCTCGCACTTCGACCTGCCTCCCGAGGCCTTTGCCATCATGCGCCGAGAGCCCCTGGGGGTTTGTGCCGCGATCGGCGCATGGAACTATCCGATTCAGATTGCGCTGTGGAAGTCAGCACCTGCTTTGGCCTGCGGCAATACTATGGTCTTCAAGCCTTCTGAAATGACGCCGTTGACGGCTTTGAGACTTGCCGAAATCTACTTGGAAGCAGGCCTTCCGCCCGGCGTATTCAACGTGGTGCTCGGAGCAGGGTCGACGGGGGAGGCCTTGGTAACGCATCCCGATGTCGCGAAAGTATCGGTCACTGGCTCAGTGGCAACCGGCAAGCGCGTGATGGCCGCAGCGGCCGCTGATTTGAAGAAGGTGACGCTCGAACTTGGTGGTAAATCACCGATTGTGGTGTTTAATGACTGCAATATCGACGATGCTGTGAGCGCCGCTCTTGCCGGTAATTTCTATTCGACAGGCCAGGTCTGCTCGAATGGCACTCGGGTGTTTGTCCAGGACAGGATCTTCGATGAATTCGTTGCCCGTGCAGTAGAACGCACCACAGCGATCAAGGTGGGAGACCCGTTTGATCCAGAGACCCAAATGGGGCCTTTGGTGTCTGAGCAGCAACTAGAGCGTGTCAGTGGCTTCCTAGCTTCGGCGCAGCGGGATGATACTATCGATATTCTCTGCGGAGGGGAACGGCTCGACCACGGCTCGTTGGCCGATGGTTATTTCGTTTCGCCCGCTGTCGCGATCGCGTCATCAGACGATTCTGAGCTGGTCACTGATGAAATCTTCGGTCCTTTCATGTCGGTGTTGCGATTTGATACCGAATCCGACGCACTGTCGCGAGCAAACAACACGTCGTTTGGTCTAGCCGCGGCTGTCTTTACCACTGATTTTGCTCGAGCGCACCGGGTAGCGAATGAGCTTCAGGCTGGGATTGTCTGGATCAATCAGTACAACGTCACGCCACCCGAGGTGCCGTTTGGTGGCTATAAGCAATCCGGACTGGGTCGTGAAAACGGCTTACAGACGATCGAGCACTTTACCCAGACCAAAACGATTTACGCCAATCTTGGCGCTGTTGAGCCGACTTACTAGCTAGGTGTGTGTGAACAGCGATGACTCTACTTACCGCTTATCAACATAGTGACCACCCTGCTGTGCTTGCTGACGGTCGTGTTGTCATCTACCGACTAGCACCGAGAGCAAGCGGGTGCTGAATCGCACGGGCCTTAGTCATTTGAAGTCTTTGCCGGTGTTTCTTACAAGGGTTTTACCGAGTGAGGTGTGGTTACGGCAGGCGACATGGTCGATTATTCTCGGGTTGATCCTATCAGGCTGTGTTCAGAGCGAGCTGGCGATGAAAACGACACCTAAAACTTTATTGGTCGTCGTTGATGGCATCCCAGCCGATGTTATAGAACGATTATCGACACCGGCTATTGATAGTATCTCGGCCAAAGGCGGTTATACCCACGCTTATGTGGGCGGTGCCGTTGGGCAAGCCACGGAAAGTCCAACAGTCTCAGCGGTGGGTTACCTCAGCCTGATTACTGGCACTTGGGCTAATAAGCACGGGGTCTACCGGAACTATGGAATTACGCCGAACTATCAATACTGGGATATTTTCAGGGCAGCAAAGTACAGCAACCCGGATTTAGTAACCGGAATCTATTCGACGTGGATCGATAACCGAAAGGTTCTGATCGGCAATGGCAAGCCCGAGGCTGGCGGTGACAAACTTGATATCGTGGTCGACGGCTTTGAGGTCGATTCCGATTTTTACCCAGAGCTTGAGAGCATCGATCGTATTCAGCAGGTCGATGCCCGAGTGGTTGCAGAAGCCGCTAGCAGCCTCAAAACAGATGGACCCGATCTGTCCTGGGTTTATCTGCAGCACACCGACGACATCGGCCATCGATTCGGTGACGGCGATCGAATGGACGAGGCTGTGATCTGGATAGATCGACAGCTTGGCCACCTCTGGGCAGCGGTCCGAGCACGAGAGACGGAGCATCCGGACGAGGACTGGTTGGTTATTGTTACCACTGATCATGGGCGAGATGCCGAGGCGGGTCGCGACCATGGCGGTCATACCGAGCGCGAGCGAACTATCTGGATTGCGACCAACAGCGACAACCTTGCGCCGGCTTTCTATGCAACACCCGCGATTGTCGACATCTACCCTACTATTGTCGATCACATGGACTTAAGGTTGCCGGACGCAATCACTGCGGGATTGGAAGGGGCTTCGCTGCTTCGTGATTAAAGGGTAAGGTCAAGGCATGGGGCGCGAGTTTGATTATGTGATTGTCGGGGGCGGTTCTGCAGGCTGTGTGCTGGCGAACCGCTTGTCTGCTGACCCTAACGTTTCGGTCTTGCTCCTAGAGGCTGGAGGCCCTGGCCGAAGTCTATTCGTTGATATGCCCAGTGCATTTGCCATTCCTATGGCATCCAAGGAGTTCAACTGGGGCTATTACAGCGCACCGGAGCCTTATCTCGATAATCGCAGAATCGACTGTGCGCGGGGCCGCGGACTGGGCGGCTCCTCGGCGATTAACGGGATGGTCTATGTCCGTGGTCACGCGCGTGATTTCGATGAGTGGGAGACGCTAGGCGCCGACGAATGGAACTATCGAACGTGTCTACCGTACTTTCAGCGCGCTGAGACCTGGATGCACGGTGGCGACGACTACCGCGGTGGTTCAGGGCCGCTTCGCACTAACAACGGCAACAACCGAAAAAACCCGCTGTATGATGCCTTTATCGAGGCAGGTCGAGAGGCGGGCTACGGCCTCACCGATGACTACAATGGCCATCGTCAGGAGGGCTTCGGGCCTATGCATATGACGGTGGGTAAAGGACTGCGCTGGTCGACCCGTCGAGGCTATCTGCAGCCTGCTATGAGCCGCGCTAACCTGACGGTGCTCACTGGAGCGCACGCTGACCGTGTTGAATTTGACGAGCGTCGAGCGGTCGCTATTCACTACAACCACCGGGGTAAATCGTTTGTTGCCCGAGCTCGGTGTGAAATCGTGCTCAGTGCTGGCAGCATTGGCTCACCAAGTATTCTTCAGCGTTCCGGCGTTGGCGGCGTGTCGGTCTTGAATGAGGCCGGCATCGAGCCATACTGTGAGCTCCCAGGGGTCGGTGCAAACCTTACTGATCACCTAGAGGTTTATTTTCAGTATCGCTGTAGGCAGCCGATTACCATTAATGGCAAGCTCGATCCGATATCAAAAGCGATGATTGGTGCCCAGTGGCTACTGACTAAAACCGGCTTGGGTGCCAGCAATCATTTTGAGTCCTGTGGTTTTATCCGATCACAAGCTGGTATGGAGTCGCCCGACATTCAATATCACTTCCTGCCAGCTGCGGTTCGCTATGACGGCAATGCCGCTTTTGAGGGTCATGGTTTTCAGGTTCACGTGGGTCCGAATAAGCCCGAGAGCCGCGGCCATGTGCGAGTCACCGATCGTCATATCGATGCCGAGCCAGAGATTTTATTCAACTATCTGTCGACCGAGAAGGATCGAAACGACTGGCGGCTCTGCCTTCGTTTAACCCGGGAAATCCTGGGTCAACCCGCACTCGACCCCTACCGAGGTGATGAAATCCAGCCAGCGGTTGATCTCGACGACAACGAAGCGGTAGACCGCTGGGTTCGAGAAAATGTGGAGACGGCCTATCACCCATCCTGTAGTTGCAAGTTGGGAGCATCCGACGATGACATGGCAGTGGTCGATAGCCATTGTCGAGTGCGGGGTGTTGAAGGATTGCGTGTGGTTGACTCATCGATCTTTCCCAGCATCCCGAATGGCAACCTCAATGCACCCACAATCATGGTCGCAGAGCGCGGTGCGGCTCTGATTCGAGGGGAGTCGATACTTGAGAGCGAGGCTAAACCCTGGATCTGCCCCGAGTGGCAGACACGGCAGCGCGAGTCAGATCCGATCAGACCCTTGTTCACCGGCCGACACGAGGCCGTGGATTTTGATGGGCAAGTATCTTGATGTCGGTACTATCGGTCGCCATGGTGATCGCGATGCTCACCGCGGCCTTCATTTTGCTGCGCTGGCCAATGTGGCTTTGCGAGGGAGATAACCCACTACCGCGCCTAACCTTCCTAGCGATTCTATTTACTTCGGGGCTCGATGTCGGACTCATTATGTTCCCTTTGGTTGATTTTGAGGCGTACGCCACCGAGTCGGATTACAGTTTTGCCAATCCATTGGCGGTTGAGTTTGGATTCTGGGGTGGGCTGGTATGGAGCTTCTATTTCTTAACCACTATTTATTTTTGTGCGCTTGAGCCAAAGCTCCGGTTATTTGAGTTGCCCCTGGTCAAGCTCATCCACAATTTCGTAATCATCGGCACCTGTGCCTTCACCGGTTATTTGTTTCTGATTTACCTGCCGAGCTACATCGAAGGAATTAGCCCCAATAACGTCTATCTATTGGTGGCCGCTGTGGTGCTATTGGCGGTGGTGTCGAGTACCAGCTTGAATGTGCTGAAGGTTCTCAGTCTGGTATCGACATCGCTTTTTTTAATGCTGATCGTGGGTGTTTGGCTGTTATCAGGCGAGGGTGTATCGGGACTGGCGGGGCACGCTACCGCCCTGGGTGCTTATTTCACCAACCTCGATAAATTTATATTGCCTCTCAATGATTACCACGGCTTCTATCTCTCGTGGTGGTTTGCCTGGAGCATCATGATTGGCCAGTTTGTCGCGCGTTTCGTCAGTGGTATCCCCGTCTGGCAACTCGCTATTGCGCTGTTGGTGGTTCCATCGATACCGATTGCGCTGTGGTTCACCGTGCTCTACAGCTACTTCGTCGATGGCGAGAGTGTGGGCGAGCTAGCCACCATAGCGATGATCGGTGTGGGAATTTTGTTCGTGGTGAATTCGCTCGACTCGCTGACTAGGCTCTACTCGCAAAATCTCAATCTCACGGTTGAGCGGCTCGGACGCTCGCGCTACGTGCTGGCTCACGCCAGCTTGCTGATTGGCTTGGTTGCGCTCTATCAGTTCACACCGATGAAGATCGAGTGGGTGGGCATGATAGTGATCGGCTTGTATGCCTTTGTCTATTATGCCGTTGCTCGCTCGGGCTTGTGGAGGCGGGCCCAAGCTTAAATGGTCTTGAAGCATCTCAACTAGTGAAGCCGCACGCCCTGGCGCTTTAATTCGGTTTGCAACGCCGTTACCGAGAGGTCGCCAAACGATTCATTGCGCTTCACTGATAGGGCTGCGGCCACGCCGGCGCCCTGCCCAGTGACCGTGCAACACATCATATTGCGGGTGGCAGCGTGGCTTACGCGATCACCGCCGGTGATCCGTCCAGCGCAAATTAGATTGTCCACGCCCTTGGGAAGAAGTGTTCGGTATGGCAGCTGGAAGTACCTGCCTGTCGTAGGCAGGATCAGAATGCCGTAGCCATCAATAAATTCAGGGAAAATACCCACGCTATCGTCAAACGTTGCCTGCTCTCTGACATCGATCTCGGTCATGTTGTAGTTGGCATCGATTTTTCGTGTGTCTCGAACGCCCAGGGTCATGCCGAAGTTTCTGAGCTTGGCTGTCTCGCAGCCGGGGTTGAATTGCTTCAGTGCCTCGATTGCCATCATCGCCTGATCGCGGCCCTCGATTTCGCCGCGGGTCAGGTCTTCTGGATCGGAGCCGTCAAAACCCAATAAATGCACCAGATTGAGGTAGGTGAGATCGCCTGTATCGTAGAGCGCCCCCCAGGTACCTGAAATCGTATCGAGATGCTTGGGGATCAGTCCCGCCTCCCGTGCTTTCTCAAAGGGTTTTCTGAGAAACGGTGAGAACATCTGATCTTCTTTACCCGTGGTCTCGATGGTCCATTGGCCATAGGCCCAGTCGCTGTAGGTGTGAGGGTCGGCTTTGACGTGGTCAATGAAGCGTTGTTTGTTAACGCCGGACATCGAGAACATCACCGAGGTGCCAATCATATCTTCTTTGGCTTGCTTGACTGTCGGACAGCCGGCTCGGTATGCCACATCGGCATCACCGGTTGCGTCGATCACTCGCTTGGCGAGTATGGCTTCGCGGCCCGCTTTACTCTCGACAATGACACCGGTGATTGCATTGCCCTCCATGATTGGAGCGACAAACATCCGATGCAACATTGGCGTAATGCCCGCCTCCATGACAAGCTGATCAGCCACCCACTTAAAGGCCTCACCGTCGATGGCGTGACTATTTGACTGGGGTTCTGCCACCGATGCACCGGCGGCTTTAGCGCGCTCTTCAAACTCGATTCCTACGCCTTCGCTATCAATGGTTTGATCGTGGCGATACCAAGCAAAGCCCTCCACACCCACGGCTGTGATGTTGCCACCGAAGCAGCCGAATCTCTCCAGTAGTGTCACTTCGCTTCCTGCGCGAGCGGCTCCCAATGCCGCGGCTAGACCTCCAGGGCCGCTACCCACCACCAGCACATCGGTGTTATAAATGACGTCGATTTCTCGTGCCGGTTCGGTGATCTTCACTGGGCTACCCCCTCGGTTGTTTTCGCGACATTGTTATGAGGTTTTGATTTGGCGTCGTGAATATGTCACGGTATA